>DASQQR010000406.1:0-9809 GCA_035643335.1 Anaerolineales bacterium | reverse complement strand
GATCCACGACCCGCATTTTGCCGTGGAAAATGGGTTTGCCCACCGATCCGGTCTTGGGCACTGAATCTTCATCGGTCATGCTGAAGCAGTTTGGACCGACCTCGGTGAGACCATAGCCTTGCCGGAAGACAATTTTCTTTTCACTGCGCCAGGCATTCATCAGTTGGGGCGGGCAGGGAGCGCCGCCGCTGATGAAGAAGTGCACGTGGCTGAAATCCGCTTCCTTGAAGTAAGGGGAGTCCATCCACATCTGGAATAATGTGGGCACACCCAGGATGACTGTACAGCGTTCCCTGAGGATCCATTTCAGGGATTCGGTTGGATCGAAATCACGAGCCAGGATGATGCGACCACCAGCGTATAAGAGAGGAGTGAGAAAGGCGAATAAGCCACCGGCGTGAAATAACGGCGTATACACTGGAGAAATGTCTTTTTCTGTCAACCCCCAACTTATCACTGTGTTGATGCAATTCCACAAGATATGTCGGTGGGGGAGGATGGCCCCCTTGGGATGGCCAGTCGTGCCCGAGGTATAGAGAATGCAATAGGGGGTTTCAGCGTCTAAAGCCGGGCGTTCGGGTTCAGCGCTAGAAGCCCCGGCAATCTCCTCTTCGTAAGCCAGGGCTGCCTCGATTTCCGCGCCTCGCAGGGCAAGTGTATGTTCAACCCGTATTTCGGAGCGCATCTCGGCCAATGTAGCGGTGAACTCCGGATCGCACAGCAGCACTTTTGGTTCCAAATCGTTTACAACGTAGGTCAGCTCTCGGGCAGTCAAGCGCCAGTTGAACGGCGCGAAAATCGCTCCAATCTTGGGCAGGCCATAAAACAAGTCGATGTAGACAATGCTGTTCTTGGCAATTATCGATACCCGGTCCCCTTTTTGAACGCCCAGCTCTTCCTTCAGGAAATTCGCCAGCCGGTTGGCGCGCCCGTTTAATTCGGCGTAGGTGAACCTGCAACCGGTCTCGAGCTCAACGAGGGCTAACCTGTCAGGGGTTAGGTCCGCGCGCTTGCTCAATAAATCAGCAGCATGCATGCTTTCCTCCGGCCCGGATTATCTTGACATCCACTGTCATATCACAGAATCAGGTTCCATCTTCTCACCAGAGAACTCCACGATCCCATTCTAGCAAAACCTTGTTTCAAGGCTGTTACAAAACTTGGAGGAACATGTCCTAAATTTATGAAACTACCCCGTCAAGGGATAAAATGGCTCTTGATCTGCTCGCCAGCGGGTAATACAACCGCCTTCAAGCAGGTTGCTTTGCCAGGAATCCCAGGATGACAGTGTTGAATTCCTCGGGTCGTTCCCAACAGGTGACGTGGCCCGCCCTGCGCAGAACGTGCATTTCGGCGTGGGGTATGCCCCGCAACAGGATTTCAGCATACCGGGGTCCCTTGATCAAATCCAGATCTCCGACCATAATGCAGGTCGGCGCTTCGATCTCGTTCAGCCGGTGGGTAAAATCCACTTCCAGGAAGCATTCACATAAGCGGATCACCGTTGGGAAATCCAGCAAGGCATAGCGTTTTTTAGCCTCCTCGAAAATCTGCGGGTTGTCTCGAATAAAGTCAGGTGAGAAGTTCCATGGCACCGTGACGTTAAAAAATATGATTGGCTCGCCGCCTCTTAGCGCATCGATCCAACTTTCAATCACCAGACGAAGTTCGTCTCCGACTTCGCTGACCGTGTCGATCAGGATCAGGCTGCGCACCTTCTCGGGATATTTCAGGGCGAAGGCTTGAGCCACCTCGCCCCCATACGAGATTCCGGCGATGTGGGCGGATTCGACTTCCAGTGCTTCCAGCAGCGCAGCCAGGTCATCGGCGTGCTGCTCCATGCTGTAGGGACCCTTGGGATGGTCGGATTGCCCCTGGCCGCGGCAATCATATTGCAGCACGCGGTAGTGTTCGGCCAGCGCGGAGGTCTGGAATATCCAGCTGGTGGCTGCGTTCACGATCAATCCGTTGTTGAGAACTAGCATTGGGGCGTTCTCAGGGCCATGAAGTTCAAAATACAGATTGATACCATTTACGCCTATTCGCGACATTGTCAGCCTCACGTTATCTTTCTAGATCCCGGACCAATACCAGGGCTTCGCCGTCGCAGACCAGGGTCCCGGAGGGATCGGTACACCAAGTCCGCAGGTTCACCAGTTCTTTCTCGGGACGCAGGCGGATTATTTCCACCTGTGCCGTAATCGGAACACCCGGAAGGGCCGGAGCTGGGAACACCATCTTTTGCTTGAGCCAGTTGGCACCCTTGCCTGGCAGGCGCGTGCCCAGGATGTGGGAGAACATCCCACCCAACAATCCGCCGGCGGATCAAATTCCAGCAGTACGAGCCCTTTAATCCTATCCATGCTCTTCCACGAAAAAAATCATGATGGCTCCGGTTGGAACGCCAGGAAGGTCTTCTTGCCCTCACCTTCACCGCGCTCGAGGTATTCTACGGTTAACTTTGCGCCAATCTTTATAGATTGCGCGTTGATTGAATCAACGCCGAGGATCTGGGCGCTGATTGCCGGGCCTTCCTTCAAGCGCACTACCCCGGAGCAATAAGGATTATCGCGTCCGTAGCCCGCTGCGATCATTGCACTCAGCGCGATGTGCACAGTTGTGAAGGCCACCAGCTCGCCAGTTCCCGATAGCTCCTCCCAGGACATGTCCTGACTGTAGCACGCTGTGCACATCGGTCGGGGAGGGAGATAGAGCGCGCCGCACGACTGGCAGCGCGCTCCCATCAGCTTGTGCTCGTTGAGATGAGCCTGGAAAGATGTGTGGTTAAATTCCTGTTCCGCCATGCTTTACCTCCGCTCAAAGATGTGCACTGCGCAGGTCTGCCCGGTCCCGCCCACATTGTGGGTCAAGGCAAGGTCTAGGTCACCGGGCGCCTGGCGTTCTCCCGCTTGCTTGCGCATCTGCTTCCAGATCTCCACGACCTGCCCGGCGCCCGAGGCTCCCACGGGATGCCCTTTGGACTTCAGGCCGCCGGAGGTGTTGACCGGTTTGGGCCCGTGACGCCGGGTGAGGCCTTCCTCGGCTGCCACAAATCCGTCGCCAGCCGGGAAGAAGCCCAGATCTTCGGTGGCAATGACCTCCGCGATGGTGAAGCAGTCGTGGACCTCGGCCATCTTGACATCCTTGGGGGTTACGCCAGCCATCTGGTAAGCCTGCTGGCTGGCCAGACGGGCAGCGCGAAGTGTGGTCACGTCTTTTCGATCGTGCAAGGCCCCGTCGCTGGCCTGGCCCGAGCCGATAATGTAGAGGGGTTCATCTGTGAACCGTTTGGCGACCTCTTCGCTCACCAACAGCAGCGCTGCAGCGCCATCTGAGATCGGAGAGCAGTCGAAGAGCCTCATAGGCCAGGCGATCACCGGGTTGGCTCGCTCATCATGCAGAAATTCCATCTCGTCAGCCCAAGTAGGGATGGGATAACCCTTGGCCTGCGCCCTGGCGATCTTGGCCTCCATCACCTGGCGAATGGTGCTGCCGAATTGGGCCTTATCGTTCAGAGCCCCGTTATCGTGGTTTTTCAACCCCACTTTCATAAAAGACTCCGGCGTGGCGCCATAACGGTTCATGTAGGCGGTCGCCATGGCCGCGTACAAACCCGGGAAGGTGAACCCAGCGGAAACCTCGTAAAGTACGTCGCTGGCAGTCGCCAACGCGTCGGTGACCTGGGAGGTGGGCAGATCGGTCATCTTTTCAATGCCGCCAACCAGGACAACATCGTACAGGCCAGAAGCCACGGCGATGATCCCCTGCCGTAGGGCCACACCGCTGCTGGCACAGGCGTCCTCGACGCGGGTCGCCGGGCGCGGCGTCAGGCCGATCCAATCCGCCATGAAAGGCGCAGTGTGCCCCTGGCCCTCGAACAGGTCACTGCTGTAGTTGCCGATGTACAAGGCTTCAATGTCCTGGGGGTCGAGCCCTTTATCCACCGTAACGCGCATGTCGAGAAAAGCTTCGACGAACAGGTCACGCGTGGTCTTGCCGGGAAAAGCCCCGAATTTGCTCATCCCTGCTCCAATCAGTGCTACTCCGCGGCCGAGTTTTTTAGCCATCAATGCTCTCCTTGATTGTGAAATCTACTGTTTAACGAATTGCTCGCGCAATTCACGCTTTAGAATTTTCCCCATACCGGAGAGCGGGAGGGTCTCCAAGAAAGACACGCTTTTGGGCACTTTGTAACGAGCCAGGTGCTCTTGCAGGAAGGCAAGCAGTTCTTGCTCGGTTGCGACCGTACCTGGCTTAAGCACCACGCAAGCTTTGCCCACCTCACCCCACTTCTCGTCAGGCACGCCGATCACGGCGCACATGTGAACGGCAGGGTGTTTATAGAGCACGTTCTCGATCTCAACCGGGTAGACGTTCTCTCCGCCGGATATAAACATATCCTTCTTGCGTTCGACCACGTAGAAGTACCACCCCTCGTCATGGTACACCAGGTCACCGGTATGGAACCAGCCCTGGTCGTCGATCATGGCCGCACTCGCCTCCGGGTTGTTCCAGTAGCCGGAGCAGCCGCTGGGTCCTTTGAGCACCAACTCGCCCACCTGGTTGGGGCCCAGGGGCCTGTTGTCGTTGTCCACCACGCGCACATCCACGAAAAAGTTGGGCCGGCCGATGCTACCCGCCTTGCGAATGGCGTCTTCGGGTGGCAGAGCGAACAGCCCAGGCCCGTACTCGGTCATGCCAAAACCTTGTTTAAAGCGGACGCCCTTCTCACGGGTATACTGTTCAACCAGAGGCACCGGGAGCGGCGCGCCTCCGCTGGTACAGAAACGAAGGCTGCTTAGATCAGCGGACTCCCAATTTGGGGCCTGGGTCAGCATCTGGTACATGGTGGGCACGGCGGCGAAAACGGTCACCGCCTCGGTTTGGATCAGGTCCAGGACCTGGGCAGGCTCGAATTGGCGGGTCAGGATAGTCGTGTTCCCAAAGATCACCTGGGAGGACACATAGGCAAACAGTCCGCCAGCGTGGAACAAGGGGAAGACGCACAAGTAAATGTCATCGTGGGTCAGATCGTGGATGACGGTGTTGAGTACATTCCAGCAAACCTGGCGATGGCTGATCTGGGCGCCCTTGGGAAGGCCGGTAGTGCCGCCGGTGAAGAGCAGGCAGGCGACGTCTTCCGCCTCCAGCGCCTCATTGGTGACGGGTATATCGGGCGAGGATTGAAGGGTGGTCTCGTAGTGCAGGCTGCCAGGGATGCCCTCGCCTTCAATGTGGAGATAATGGTGGATAGATGTGGATGGTTCCTGCTTAGCAATTTGCTCGACGGCCTCTTTGAAATCGTCCGAGTAGATCAGGGCTTTGGGGGTGGTATCCTCGATCAGGGTAACCAGCTCGCGCCAGTGCAGCCGCCAGTTGAGGGCAGTGTGGATGGCGCCAAGTTTGCCGCAAGCGTAGAATAAATCCAGGTGCTCGACTCCATCGCGGGCCAGGATGGCGACTCGATCGCGATAGCTAACGCCAACTCTTTCTTCGAGCCAGTTTGCCAGCTGGTTGACGCGGCGATCCCACTCCTCGTAGGTCAGGCGTAGCTGAGGGTCTTTACCCGCGTCGACAATGGCGAGCTTGTCAGGGGAGTAAATCTCCCGCCGTCCCAAATAATCGCCGATATACATGGTGCACCTCCTCGAAATTCAGACAGGCAGAGAATCGAAAAGCATCTGGGTTCCTTTTCTTGACTCATTCGAAATCGATCGATTTCGCCGCGAAGAACTTTTTCACAGTGGGCCAGAAAAGATCGCCGCGCTCCTGGTAGGTCAGATGCCCAGATTCGGGGAGCATAATTTGCCGGCTGTTTGGCAGGATGTCAAGCATTTTCCGTTGCTGCCAGGGTGGAATGGCGCGATCCTGCTCTCCAGTCAGAATGAGTGTGGGCGTATGGACATGGCGATAGCCATCAGGATCCCGGTCAATGCTCTCGAAGAAGGCATTCTGTGCTTCGGTCAGCCGGACCAGACAATACTTGCGGTCAGCATAACGCTCATAGAACTTGCCTCGTGTCCGCTCCATGGTTTCGCCGTAAATGAGCGCGGCGAACTTCTCCCCGAAAGTCTTTTCGTAGAGATAGTGTGTGTAGATCTCGAAGGCCGGCTCCGGAGCTCGGTAGAACATCAATGAGATATCCTGGTAGAGCTGGAATAAGGTTTCCCGGGTCAGCAGGATGCCGGATAGAGTTAAAGTATGCAAACGTGTCTGGAACAATCGGCCTAATTCAGCCGCGATGAAACCCCCGTACGAAACACCTACTGGGTGGATCTTATCGATTTCCAACAGATCCATGATCCCGATCAAGTATTCGGCAAACTTATGAATGTAGTAGGGTTCATCCTCTTGAGAGGATTGGCCCTGGCCGAAGAAATCGTACAATAACACATCGTATTCGGGGTACACGTTAGCTACATTGCGATACCAGGAACGGGTTAGCATGCCCACCCCATTCAACAACACCACCACTTCTTTTTCCCCCCGGCCGAAATACTCCCAATATATCCGGCGGCTGCAGTTTTCAACGCACAGAAACCCGGTCTTGTCAGGCTCGACTCGAGGTGTGGCAGGTAGACTTCCCATGTTGCATTACCGCTGGCTAAGCCTTGCCAGCGGTGATTAATACATACGTTACGCTGATTACCATGCGGGCCGCATCCATGGCCGCCTCGCACAGGGCGATCAGCGCATTGCGTTCCAATGGCGCAACTGCAGACTGGTCGATATATTCGCGCAGGTGCTGCTCGGTGAGCTGCACGATATTGTGCAGCTCAGTAACCTGGTACCCTTGTGTGTATCGTTCATGGGCGATCGTAACAATGTACCTCTCTAACACCTGGGGATCGTTTTCATGCAAGCTGGCCGCCAGCATCCGCAACCAGTTCTCAACCCGCTCTGTGGTAATCCTGAGCGGAGCCTCCCGGTAGGAGGGGATCAGGCGGACGGCATCCTTGGTAATGTGATCCGCCAGACCCTCCAGGTTTTCACGGATCAGCTGGTCGAGAGTAGCGTTCACTTAGCACCCCTTTCCGCATGAGGACAGGCTGCACCGGCTGTTGCTTATGTGCCGACAACAATGCCCCCATCAACGCGCAAGGTTTCACCTGTGATGAAGCTGGCCTGGTCCGACGCCAGGAATAGATAGGCGTTGGCGATGTCGCCAGGATCCCCCATACGTCTCAGCGGCGTGCGGGCGATCATGCCCTCCAGGATATTTTCCGGCATCTGGCGCACCATCTCCGTTAGCGTGAAACCCGGGGCGATGGCATTCACCCGGATGTTGTAGCGCCCCAGCTCACGCGCCCACACTTTGGTCATGCCGATCACTCCCGCCTTGGTGGCGACATAATTGGTCTGGCCGAAGTTGCCATCCAGACCTACAATCGAGGTGGCATTCAATATAACCCCTGCGCCTTGACGGATTATGTAGGGTGCTACCGCCTGCGCGCAGTTGAAAACCGCCTTCAGGTTGACCGAGACAACCAGATCGAAGTCCTGCTCGGGCATCTGTTTGACCAGTTCACCGTCTTTGACCCTGACAAGCTGGTTGTCGCGCAGGACACCGGCGTTGTTGATCAGCACGTCAATACGCTCGTGTTTGGCAATTACATCATCTACCCAGGCCTGCACCGCCTGGCGGTCCGCAACGTCTACCCTGTAGAACTCGGCCTGTGGACCCAACTCGTTGCTGGTGGCCTCCCCGGCCTCCTGATTCACGTCGCAGATCACCACGCGAGCACCTTCTTCGGTGAAACGGGAGGCAGTGGCTTTGCCAATGCCGGCTGCGCCGCCGGTGATGAGTACAACTTTGTCCTTCATGAGCATAGCAAGTTTCTCTCCAAGATCATTTTGTCTGATCGTCCCTATCCGCTGGACCGCGGTGCCAACCAACCGGCGATCTCAGGCCATAAATTGTGCCTGGCTCGCCCGCCGGCCATAATTCCCACGTGCGTGGCAGGGATAACCTTCAAGGTCTTATCCTGGCTGGAAACGCGGTGAATGATGTTTTCAGCTTGTGATCGCGCAACCAAATGGTCATACTCTGCCACAATGTTGAGCAAATTCGCTTCAACCTTTTCCAGATCGACCTTCCGGCCCTTGACCATATGATCGCCTTTGGTCAGCTTGTTCCCCCGGAAATATACCTTTACGAACTGGCGGAAAGCCTCTCCCGCGAAGGGGACGACATCCTCCACCCAGCGGTTAACCGCCTGCCAGCCCCGCACCGCGCTCTCATCGTGCATGATCTTCCACAAGTTGACATATGCGCCCATGAAGTTCTCCACGGGCTTGAGCATCTTCGCCCAATGGCGAATCAATTCGCCTGGCACGTTGCCCACGGTGTCCACGAGTCTGTCCACATTCAGGTTTTCCTCTTCCAGCCACATGGCCATAGAGCCGGTTGGCTTTTCGGAGAAGTCGATTGGCGCCGTGAGCAGGATCAGGTTGCGAAGGAGGACCTCAGGGTACAGGGCAGCGTAAAGCGTAGCCAGGGTTGCGCCCAGGCAATATCCCAGCATGCTGAACTCCCTGGCTTTCGAGACCCGCAGCATCCGGCGCACAGCCCGGAACAGATAATCTGTTACATAATCTTCAAATGCGGTGTTCTTATCTTCCGGACCAGGCTCGCCCCAATCCAGTAGATAGACCTCGAAACCCTGATCGAGCATATACTCCACGAAGCTACGCCCGGGTGCCAGGTCAAAGATGAACGGTTTGTTGATCAGGGCATAAACCAGCAACAAGGGGATGGGGTAGTGCTCCTGGACAGGTCGCCTGGGGAGGTAATGGTATAACCGGGCTTTATTGAGCGCCCACACGGTTTCCTTGGGAGCCAGCCCCACCGGCACACTCAGGGAATCTACAATCAGCTTCACCCCTCGAGCGTAGCGACCATATGCCCTTTGGGCAGCACCGCTGGCTTCCAGTGTGCTCTCCCCCAGCTCAAAGAACAGATCTTCCCAAGGCAGTTCAGGTTTGGCCTGCATCTTGTTTTTATTGGAGCTTTAGTCCCTGTCCTCCAACTTGTCGAGTACCTGGTCTACTTTCGCGTCCAAATCGTCAATGGCCATTTCCAGCCTTGTCAGGCGTTCGGCCACATTGACCACCTCCTTACGAGTCGGCAGGTTCATCTGCTCCAGATACTTCTCCATAATCTCCCCCATCTGCCGTCGCATCTGCGAAAAGACCTCCATGCTACTTTCCATCTGTTCTGCCATGGACTTCGCGAAGCTCTCGCTGGTCACGGCATCGCTCATCGCCTTCGCCCACGATTTCGACATGGCGTCGTAAAATTGAATCATTTGGGCAAAAGGATCGCTCTCGCTCTTCTTTTCTTCACTCATCTTTTCACTTTTCCAAAACGTAGCTTCCGGGCGCGTCCATGATGGGTGGGAACTCCGCGTTGCCCATCATAGGCAGGTCGACCTTCTCTCCAGAGCAGTCCTGCAGCCAGGCGGCCCATTCTCCCCACCAGCTGCCTTTATGCTTCCTGGCGCCTTTCAACCACTCCTGGGCATCGCTGGTCTCGCTCTCGTTGGTCCAGTATTCACGGCATGACGTGACTGGCGGGTTGATGATCCCGGCGATATGTCCACCGCTGGTCAGGATGAAACGCACAGGCCCACCGACTAATGCGCGCATCAAGAAGGCGCCTTCCCAGTCCACGATGTGATCGCCGGTCGCCGCTACGGTGAAGGTCGGCGTCTCGATTAATCCCAGGTCCACGCCCAATCCCTTCACCTGGATGCCGTTGGGCTGCATCAGTTTGTTCTTCAAGAAGAATTCGCGCACTAAAAATGAGT
>DASQQR010000405.1:0-10036 GCA_035643335.1 Anaerolineales bacterium | reverse complement strand
CGGGGGATGGGAGGAGGGATTGCGGGCCTGGGGGCTGAGGAGGGCTTAATTGTTCCGGAACAATTCAATATAAGTACGGTTCAATTCTGCCGGTTGGCGAGCAGGAGGCCGTATATGTTGGGGGTAACGAGAGGGAATGGCCCTTGCTGTCTTGCCGGTATGGGGAGTATACTTTAGGCATTCCAAAGACAGCGAGGGCTGAAAGATGCAAAAACGAGCACGTCATCGTCCCCATCGTGAATTTCCGAATGCAAAACGAATAATTGTGGATTGTGACCTGGACACCTGTCCGATCTGTAAACGCGAATTGAAACCGCGCCTTCCCTGGCATATGCGGAAGACGATCCAGACGCTGAACGGACCGATCTTTGTGGCTGGTAAAAGCAAAGAATGTGCCAACCCAGCCTGTCCGAACTATGGGAAGCACTACTATGCCAGCCGGGTATGGTTGTTGAGCCTGCCAAACAGCACCTACGGATTAGACGTGCTGGCCTTGATTGGCTGGCAACATGAACATGAGCACCGCCAATTGGTGGAGATCCAGCGGGAACTGAACCAGCGCGGGGTGCAAGTCAACGAGCGCAACGTGGGTAAACTCTACCGCCAATTCCTGGCCTTGCTGCAGGCTATGAGTGAGCAGGCACAGGAGGATCTGGCTGCTACAGCTGCCGAATACGGTGGGCTGATCTGGGCCATCGACGCCCTGCAACCCGAAGGCCATGGCTCTCTGTTGTACGTGCTGTATGAGGTATTGAGCGGGAAGCCAGTAGCGGCCCTGCAGCGCGAGCATTTGAGCGAGGCGGAACTGATCCAATGGCTGCAACCTTACCAGGCACTGCCATTCCCGGTGTTGGCCACGCTCTCGGATGGGGAATCCACCCTGGTTGCTGCGCTCAAGAGTTGTTGGCCTGAAGCGCCCCACCAACGCTGCCAGGCGCATTTCTTGAACAACCTGGCAGAAGCCGCGCTGGATTACGATGACCAATTGCGCAAGAACATGCGCCAGGACTTGGGGGGACTGCCGCCGGTGGCGGAGAACTCGGCTGGAGAGCCGGAGTCCCCCCTTTTGCCATAACGCCTGTACCTCGAGATGCGCAACTGATCCAGATAGAGACCCAAATTCGCCAGGCCATCCGGGATGCGGTGAACCGCAACAGCCGCAAGCCCTTTTATTGGGGAGGTCTGGCTGGTTACCAACAGTTGGAGGCCATTGCGCAGGCGCTTCATCAGGTGACGGATGCGGACGAAGAAAGCCACTATCTGCAGCAGCTGCTTGGACGAGTGAATCGGGTCCTGGCGAAGAACCGCACCCTAGCAGAAGACCTGTTGGCGGCCCATCGGTGCCTGGGGCAAATCGCGGATTGTTTACGCTATCCCCCGAAGCCTTGCCAAGCTCAGGGTCGATCTGCGTCCCAAGAACTTGAGACGGATTTGAGCAGCCAGAGGGTGGCTTGGGAAATGGAGGACCTGATCCGCCAGTTTCATCCTACCGGTAGATGTCAACGCGCACAAATCGCTCTCCACAATGCCCTCCAAAAACGTTGGGGCTTGTATGCCGAAGAGTTACTGTTCTGCTACGATATCCCCGGCCTGCCCCAGGATAACCTGCAACTGGAAGCCCTGTTCGGGCGTCTCCGCCGAGGCCAGCGCCGGATTAGCGGGCGTAAATCAACCCGTGAACTGCGTGACTTTGGACAAGCTCAGGTGCTCTTCATGGCGGAAAACGAGACGGATCTGCTAAGACAAATCCAGCGGGTTCCGTGGGTTGCCTACCAGCAATACCGGCAACTCCTGGCAGAAGCGGAAGCGCCGCGCCAATTCTTCCGCCGCTTACACCATGACCCCTCACGAACAGCACAAACCCTGGTCAGTCAACATACAACTCGCCGCAAAGCGTTGGCCCAAAACAAGACCCCTGCTGACTGCTCAGTGCAAAATGGCTTACATACCAACTAGACAGCAAGGGCATCATACCCCCACATATACGGCTCTCGGGCGTAACAGAGCCATAATTGAATGCTATTTGTATTGAATTGTTCCAAAACAATTAGGCGAAAGTCCTGCTATTAATAGAAAGGCAAGCCATAGAGCCTCATCTCCAATCCCTCCGCATCAATCCCCAACGCCTGCGAGCCGATTTCGAAGCCCTATCGCAGATTGGCAGCACAGGCGATGGCGGCGTACACCGCCCCTCACTCGGCGAGGCCCATCTGGCAGCCCGCGCCTGGCTTGAAGAAAGAATTAAGGCCGCCGGCCTGGCGTTCAGCCAGGATGGCGCCGGGAACCAATCCGCCACGCTCCACTGCGCTCCCACCAGCGCGAAAACCCTGCTGCTCGGCTCCCATCTCGACTCCGTCCCCAACGGCGGCCGCTTCGATGGCGCTCTGGGCGTCCTGGCTGCCCTGGAATGCTTGCGCACGGTCAAAGACGCCGGACTCAGCCTGCCGGTCGACCTGGAAGCCATCGACTTCACCGATGAAGAAGGCACGCTGGTGGGCTTGCTCGGCAGCGCCGCTCTGGCGGGGAAACTTACCCTGGGTCAATTGCACAACCCGCGCGGCGGCCGGGAGGCCTTGCTCCAGGGTCTTGCTCGCGCCGGCCTGTCAGAGGAAACCCTCCTCGATGCCCGGCGCGACCCAACCACGGTGGCTGGTTATCTCGAGCTGCACATTGAACAGGGGCCTCGACTCGTTAAGGCCGGCGCCGACATCGGCGTGGTCACCACTATCGTGGGAATCGCCTCCTATCACCTGACCTTTACCGGCCGGGCCGACCACGCCGGCACCACGCCCATGGCGGATCGCCTGGACGCCGCCCAAGGAGCCAGCGCCTTCACCCTCGCTGTCCGCCAGATCGTCTTGGACGAATTCCCTGGTTGCGTCGCCAACGTGGGTTCGATGCAGCTCTCTCCAGGGGCTTTCAATATCGTCCCTTCTCGGGCCGATGTATCTTTGGAGTTTCGCGCCCCGGATGCAGGAGATTTCAAACGCCTGGAAGCCGCCTTGCTGGAACGCGCCTACGCAGAAGCGGAGCGTTTCAACCTGGGATTGGAGATCGAATTTCTGGGGAGACATCAGCCTGCACCCATGAGCCAGGACGTCCAGAACTACGTCCGTGAAGCCGCAGATACTTTAGGGCTGAAGAGCCTTCCGTTGGCTTCAGGAGCTGGCCACGACGCCCAGTCGCTGGCAGATATTTGCCCGGCGGGGATGCTGTTCCTCCCTTCCATCGAAGGCGCCAGCCACTCGCCCCGCGAGTATAGCCCGTGGCAGGACTGCCTGAACGGCGCCAATGTCCTTCTCCAGGCAGCTCTACGCCTGGCAACCCAAGGATCAAATCCTATTCCAGACAATAGAGGCAAGAGTTGAGGACATCCTCAGGCGCTGCCCGGATCTCCCGGCATTAAATACCAGTCCAGGAAGCGCTCGATACGCGCGTAGGCGTCCAGCTGCGTGCTTCGCAGGAGGAAGCCATGGGCCTCCCCAGCGTACGTTTTGTATTCGAAGGCTTTGTCGGCGCGGCGCAGGGCCTCCACCCATTCCTCGGCCGCCTCCGGCGGCACCACATCGTCCAGCAAGCCATGCAGGATCAACACCGGCTTCTGCACCTTCTCCACCTGGTGGATCGGGGATCCATCCAGGTAAACCCTGGCTTGCTGAGCCGGGTGCCCGATCATCATCTGCGTGTATAAGCGCAGCTGGCGGTTGCACTGCGCCCACGAAGACGCCAGGTGCACATCGCCATATTTGCTAACTCCGCAAGCGAACAGGTAATCGGGATCACGGGACAGGCAGCATGCCACCATGTAGCCGCCGTAGCTGCTTCCGTAGATGGCAATGCCGTTTGGATCGACCCAATCCAGGGTCCCCAGGTACCTGGCTCCGGACAAGCAATCCTGAGTATCGCCAATACCCCAGGCGTTGTAATTGGCGTGCTCGAACTCAACGCCATATCCGGTGCTGCCCCGGTAATTCAGTGCCAGGTACGTATATCCCTTGGCTACGAAGTATTGGGCCAGGATATCCCACGTGTACATCGATTGGCCCGAGGGCCCGCCGTGCGGATACAAAATCGCCTTGCCGTTGGGTTTCGCTGGGCGGTAAAGAAAAGCGGGGATCTCCAACCCATCATAACTCTTATAGCTCACCTGTTCGGGCAGGACCATGGAGTTGCTTGCCAGCGCCGGTGGGTTGGAAAAGGTGAGCTGGGAGGCAGCTCCGCCTGGCAGCTCGACCCGGTACAAGTCAGGCGGCCTGGCATAGTCCTCGTACTCTACGCTTAGGAACTCTCCGCCTGGTGACCATTGCGGGCGAGAATGGATTCCTTGTCCGCTGCGGAGGTAAGTTACCTCACCGCTCTGCGCATCGATGAGAGCCAGGTCCAATGAACCCTGCCGGTTAATGGTCCCGGCCAATCGTTTGCCATCCGGGGACCAGGCGATGTCGGCTACGTCCATGCCCAGATGGGTCAGCTGTCGCAATCCCTGTCCGTCCGGCCGCACCAGCCAGACTTCATTGAAACCTGACCGCTGGGATAAGAAGGCAATCGCGCCCTGGCCGGGAGACCAGCGTGGCCACCAGTTCTTCACTTTGGATGAGCCCACAAGGTCACGGACCTGGCCGCTCTCCACCTCCACTACGCGGATATCCAGGCGATTGAGATCATCCGGTGGATGGTGAACGCAAGCCACTAAACGACCATCCGGGGATGGTCGCGCCTCCAGTACATCCCCTGGAAAATCAGTCAGGGGCCGGGGCCAGGAGCCTTCCCGGTCTGCGATCAAGAGGTGGATGGATTCGTCTCGCTCAGTCGAAATAATCAACCCGTGGCTATCTGGCATCCAGACCGGAGCGAAGGCCTCAGGCGCAAAATCGCTGATATTCTTCGGAATCCCGCCCTCCGCTGGCACAACGTGAACATGACCAGCGATGCAAAACGCCAGCCAGTGGCCATCAGGGGACCACTGCGGCACTTCATCGGCCCAGTAGGCCACGCTGGCCCGGTCGGTGGAAATTCGGGCCGGCCAGCCACCTTTTGAAGGTATCACATAAACATCCGATTGGCCCTCCCTGTCCCAGATAAAAGCGATCTGCCTCCCATCTGGGGATAAGCAGTGATTGCGGATGCGGTTGACCGAAGTAATCAGGGATAGGCTCCAACCCTGCGGAGGCCTGAGGTCGGGCCGTTGGATGGACGGCCAACGGTTGCGCTCATATTTTTCCCCTAATACGATCTCTCCAGCCATGCTTTTCCTTCGTTAACCTGAATTTCCAGGCCATTATAGCAAAGGCCCAGCGAATCGCCCGGACAGATCCTCCCTCCCCAAGCGCCGGATTTTGTGTCAAAATATGCGTCATCCAATGGGATCAAATATGATCGCCTTTGGCATATTATCATCGGCAATAATTGCTCCCTCAGGGCGATTAGACTGAGATTTGGGAGAGCCCGCTTCAGGGGTTTGGAGGACAGGCATGTATGATGTAATCGTGATCGGTGGAGGGCCAGCCGGCGTTACCGCTGCTCTCAGAGCGCGGGAACTGGGCGCTTCCGTAGCTTTGGTGGAGCGCGGCCGCCTGGGTGGTACCTGCACCAACGACGGGTGCGTTCCGACCAGGGTGCTCGCCCGGGCGGCGCGCCTGATCCGCGACTCAGAGCAGTTTATGGATTTCGGACTCAACGGTGAACGCCCAGCCATCGACTTCGAACGGCTTTTAACCCGCATACAACAAACAGTCTACCGGATCCACGAGAAGAAACAACTCATCAGTCACCTGGAACGAAGTGGAGTCAAGGTTTTTACCAATGCGGGCCAGGCCCGTTTCGTGGATGAGCATAACATTCGATTGGATGACGGGACAGCTCTCCGGGGCGAGAAGTTCATTTTATGCGTCGGGGGTCGAGCCCGGAGGCTGGCTTTTCCAGGCAGCCAGTTCGCTCTGACTCATAGTGACATCTGGTCGCTCCAACGGCTCCCCCGCACGATGGCCATTATCGGAGGCGCGGCCACTGGCAGCCAGCTGGCCTCGATCTTTGCCGCATTTGGGACCCAGGTGTACATGCTGGAAATTGGCGCGCGCCTCTTGATGGTGGAGGACGAACTTGTTTCTCAAACTATGGAAGATATCTTTAGAGAACGGGAGATCCAAATCACGACGGGGATCAGTGGGGTTGACCGCATCGAGAAAGCAGAAGATGGCTTTGACCTTTGGTACAAAATTCAAGATGATCTGCAGGTGCTCCGTGTAGAGGCGGTCGTCATGGCCACCGGTTGGCCAGGAAACGCGGATGGACTGAACCTGGCCGGCGCCAACCTGACCAGTGAACGCGGCTATATCGAAGTGGATGACCATTTGCGCACTTCCACGCCGCACATTTTTGCCGCCGGAGATATCACGGGGCGCATGATGCTGGTGCAAAGCGCCGGCTATGAAGCCCGCATCGCGGCCGAAAATGCTGTTCTGGGTCCCGGCCAGCGCTATTCCCACCAGATCGTCCCTCATGGTGGCTTCACCGATCCTGAATACGCCAGCGTGGGTCTTACCGAAGAGCAGGCTCGCCAACTCGACGGAGGCTACCTGGCCGCGGTCGTGTCTTATGGAGATATGGACCGGGCCGTGATTGATGGCCGGCTCCAGGGCTGCTGTAAATTGATCGTGTCCGAGGAGACGCATCGCATCCTCGGCGCCCATATCGTCGGCGAGCAGGCCCTTGAGATCATCCAGCTGGTCGCGGCGGGGATGGCATCTGACATGTGGGTAGAGCAGCTGGCCGAGTTGGAGATCGCCTACCCTACCTATACCGCCGTCGTGGGATTGGCTGCCCGCAAAATCGTGCAGGATCTCGGCGTGATGCCGCTCTCACCGCAGTGGCGCTCTTTAGGCAAAGCGCCTCTGGCCGAATGGGAGCGGAAGGAATCCTGGGAGGACTCTACCCCCTGAAAGCAAATCCACGCGGCAGCGGTTCTCGGCGACGGACCCAGGCAATGGGTATTTTTCGAGCGGATAGAGCCACGATGCCTCCGACAATGGCGCAGGTCGTGTCGCGGTCGCCCAGGCCGGCCACGGTTTGCCACAAGGCATCTTCATAGCTCGCGAGGTTATGAGCCGCGCACCACAGGCAGAATGGGACCGTGTCCATCGCGGATATTTTGCGTCCGGTCCCCAGCTGGGTGGCAACCTCCTCCAAATCCTCCGAAAAAATCTCTAAGGCCAGAACAATCCCTTCCCGCGTCAGGCCCTGCGGGACAAATGGGAGGATCTTGCGGATAAAATCTTGCCCATCCGACCAATCTCCGGAGGCCGCGACGGCCGCGGCAGCCGCTACAGCCATGGCGCCTGCCTGGCCCTCCGGATGGGCGTGGGTGATTTCCGCAGACAGACGCGCCTGTTCCGCGGCCGCCTCGGGTTCGCCGGCGAAGAAACCTCCCACTGGCGCGACCCGCATGGCCGCTCCGTTACCATATGAACCCGAGTCAAAAAGCCCCGGTGCAATCTGGCGCCAATCCTCGCCCTCGGAGACACGGCCGAGTAAAATCCGGGCCCCGGCAGCATAGCCCCGGTAGGGATCCTGCTGGTACCGGCGGCCAAAAGCCCGCGCCAGGACGTCCTGGTCGATGCGGCCATGATTCCGCAGCACATCCACGATCGACAGGGCCATGTGCGTGTCATCGGTCCATGGCCAGGGTCCGGGGGGAAGTTCCCGGCCCGCGATCATCTGCGCTGGATAAGTGAAGAAGCACTCTCCGAAGGCATCACCGACGGACAGTCCTTCCAAACTGAGGAGAGCTTCATCAAGTGACATGGTTTATTGCTAACGAAAGCGTACCTATGATCAAAGTAACGGCTCAGCCACCCTTCTGATTGCGTTTCTCTCTGCTCAGGGGGCTTGACCTGAGGAGCTACACATCAGGGTTTGATCTCCACTACCACCCCGTTATCAGCCCAATTATACAACCATTCAGCCGCATCCAGATCCATGACAATGCATCCATAGGAAACTGGCCGGCCCAGGACTCCAGCCCACAGGCGACGCCCGCTGGATAGAGTTGGCAAGCCGTGAATGCCGTTCATAAATCCGGGCCAGGCCTCGTAAACACCCAAGAAGTGAGGCATATAGAGATCCCATACCGAGGCGTAGGCGTTTAATTCATGCGTTTGCACCTGGAAGATACCGGGTTGAGTCGGTGAGCGATCAATTCCGGTGCTGATCACGTACTCGCCGATTTGCTTTCCATCCTCGTAGACCCACAAGTGCTGCTGGTCGATGCTGATGACAATGCGCTTGTCCTCTATAACTGGGAGGGGCAGCATCTCATCCTTGGAAGGGACTGAGAGCTCCTGGCCGGCGAGCAGATTGTCCGCACTCAGGCCGGGGTTGGCGTCCAGGATCTTCCAAAAGGGAATTCCCACTTTCCAGGAGATTTTCAGCAATGTGTCGCCAGGCTTGACCGTGTAAGTGGTGGGCTTATGCTGGACGAGCAAGTGAATCGATTTTCCCTGCCGGAGGGCCTCAACGAGCGGTGCACTGTATTTTCCGGCGTCTACCCATTGCCCTGCGGCGAGATCCTGGTCCAAGGAGTCCAGGTAAGCACCAACGGCTTCTTGATTTATCTGGATTTCGACACCTTGATCCGTACTTTCTACTTGCAGCCAGGAAGCAATCGCCTCGCGGGGCACCTTCCAGTCGAAATGCTCATCGCTGACCGCATCATATGCCTTGATCTGCACCTTTGAGTCCAGCAGGCGCTGTCCTTCAGCCAGCGCTGCCGAGAGGTCCGTGATGCGGGGCGAAACAGGCTTCAACTCCGCGGTCAGATAGCCGCTCTCCAACACGCCCAGCGGATCGGCTGACAATTTTTCTAAGGCAGATTCAACGTCCAATACCAGGCCTGGTTTCCCAGGTGTCGCTACGAGATCACCACCGTCCAAATGCAGGGAAGCCTCAACCGGTTCCACGCTCACCCGGGCGGATATCACTTCCAAGCCTTGGCGCGCAGCCACTGCATCATAGTTGACCACCGGAGCGATCTCGCGCCCGGCCCGCAGGCTGGCGAGCATCTGCTCGACTTCCGCGCCCAATGCCTGGCCATGCCCGACCGCATAAGCTTTTTGGGCGGTCCCCAGCGGGTCAACGCTCAACCCGAGGTCGCGAGGAGAAATCTCCCAGGTGCGCACCTGGCCATCGACCAACGTACCCACGACTATACGGCGCTCCAGGTTCCAGCTACGGTTGACTTCCACCGCGGCGTCATAAACGTTCATGCCGCCCAGCCGGCTTTCGCCAACCGAGACACCCGGGACGATGCGCCGGAAGGCCTGAAAATAAACATACGTTCCCAGCGCCAGGGCCAGGGGCCCCGCCAGTAAGGCCAGCACGCCAACCACCAGGGCGATCTTCGCCAGGACGACCGGTAGACCGCTTATTGGGGACCCCGGTGTACCTGCGCGGCGCCTGAATGAGCGGGGATCCCGTATATAGGGGCTGGAAGAGGGATGACGTGCCATTTTGTGCATGTGATAAAGACGCTTTACAGTCAGCTTTGGTTCCGGGCGACTGCCGTCCCGCCGCATGGGGATGCGGCGACTTCACATTCGTTTGTAGGCCGGGCATCCGTATGCCCGGCATTCCGGTCTCCTGGCCCACCTCCGGGGGAGCCGGCCACAGAAGATACCAGGCGTACGACCTAATCCGACAGCGCCGCGGGCTCTGGCTCGGCGGGGCCGGCCAAAGCGGCGGGTGGCTCTTCTTCCTCAGGCAGCGGCTGGGCTTTCTCTCCAAACATCGTCCATAGCAACCAGAGAACCGCGGGGATAACCGCCGCAGCCGCCATCCACTCCATCATGCCGGCCACACTCAGAGAAGTGTTATCCATCAACCAGCCGCCTGAGGCTGCCCCTATGGCGTTGGCCAGGGTGAACAGGGCGAATTCAGTCGAGAAAACTCGACCGCGCACCCGATCGGGCACCAGCTGCAGAAGCAGCTGCGTCGAAAACACCCAAAGAATACCGCCCCCAAACGCCCTCACCAAGGTGCCGAA
>DASQQR010000404.1:0-4482 GCA_035643335.1 Anaerolineales bacterium | reverse complement strand
CATCTCCTCTAAAACAATCCGGCGATTCGGCACGCCATCTGTATTGTCTTCCAAATAATCATCCAGATCTGTCTGCCGCCGATATACAGTGACGGGCGGAAACTCATCTGCGAATTGGCGCAAGGCGGCCTTCACTTCATCCTCCCCGATCTGGTCATAGATCCACTGAAGCGCTTGGCCCATCACCTCCGCATTGACTTGTTGACGGTACAGCTCGAGGATATAGTGCAAGATTTCGTCGATCAAACCCATGGCGTTAATTTGTCCAGCTCTCACCGCCCTTTCCGGATACCGGATCAGGTCACGCTTCTGGTTGATCCTCTGGGCAAAGATTCGCGCTGCGTAAAAGTTGGCAAGGATTACATTTCCGCTTAGCGAGAACAAGGAGAGATCAAATTGATAATTATCACGAGCGCGACGCGAGACATGGAATTCCATATTTACGGCATGGATATTGCGCATAATTCCTTCCCTACTCTGATTAACAGGGCCCCTTGTAGAACAAGGCTCTTCCCGGCAAATCCCGAGCCCCCTCAGTCTGTTCCCGCCGAGAGCAGCATGGGTCACAAGTATTATAACAGCCTCGGCTTGCCGATATGGTGTGGTAGAAGGTTAGATGTGGGGAGTGGGTTGCGATATAATCCTTTTAGGAAAGGAAGATTTGGTGTTCCATAAAAAGACGCAAAAAAAATTCTCCTCAGACGATAGAAAGGACATCTCCGATGGCAAGCGTCCAACCCTTATCTTCAAGTCAACTTTTCAAGCGTTGTAATCCAGAACAATTCGATTTCAACACTACCGCGGACTTGGAGGACTTAGAGGACATTATTGGCCAACCCCGGGCTGTCGAGGCCGTCGCTTTTGGGATTGGCATTAATCAAGAAGGATACAATATCTTTGCCTTAGGGCCATCTGGCGCGGGGAAAAGGTCGCTGGTCACGCGTTTCTTTGAGCAGCGCTCCAGGAACGAACCCCCGCCATCAGACTGGTGTTATGTGCATAATTTTGAACAAGACCACAAACCCAAAGCCATCCAACTGCCAGCTGGGATGGGCCTGCAATTTCAGAAAGATATGGATCAGCTGGTAGACGAGCTGCGCAACGCCCTATCTTCAGCGTTTGAAAGCGATGAGTACCGGGCCCGCCGCCAGGCAGTCGAGGAGGAATTTCAGGAAAAACAGGAAAAGGAGCTCGAGGAGCTAAAACAGCATGCCGAAGAACATGGCCTGACCTTGTTGCGCACGCCAGGAGGGCTTGTTTTCGCACCCGTGAAGGATGGCGAAGTGCTTTCGCCGGAGGACTTTCAAAAGCTGCCTGAGGATGAACAAAAGCAATTGCAGGAACACGTTCAGCATCTCCAGGAACAACTCCAACAGGTGCTTCAGCGAGTACCATCCTGGCAACGCGATCTTCGTACCAGAACAAGAGAGCTCAACCGGGAGACGACCGATTTCGCAGTGGGAGATCTGATCGAAGAACTATGTCGAAAATACGCTGAATTTCCGGATGTTGTCGAATACCTCAACGCGGTTCGAGATGATGTGATCAAGAATGCAAAGGATTTTCTACCAAGCGATGATGGCCAGGAGGGAGGCTTCGATAACCCGCTGGCCGCACTCATGGCTCGCGCTCGTCCAGAACCATCGCCTTTAATCCGCTATCGAGTGAATTTGCTAGTCGATCACCAATCCTCAGAAGGGGCTCCGGTTATCTATGAGGACAACCCAACCTATCAAAACCTGATTGGCAGGGTAGATCATATCGCTCAGATGGGAGCGCTGACAACTGATTTTCGTTTGATCAAGCCCGGTTCCCTCCACCAGGCCAACGGCGGCTATCTGATCCTCGATACGCGAAAACTACTTCAACAGCCATATTCTTATGAAGCGCTCAAGCGCGCCCTGACCTCGCGCCAGGTGTCGATAGAATCTCTTGGGCAGATGCTCAGTTTAATCAGCACCGTTTCCCTCGAACCAGAGCCGATTCCACTTGATGTCAAAGTCGCTCTCTTGGGCGATAGAATGCTCTATTATCTTCTAAGTCAATTGGATCCAGATTTTCGAGAGCTCTTCAAAGTTCAGGCGGATTTCGAGGAACAAATGGACCGCAGCCAGGAAGGCCAGGACCTTTACGCGCGGCTGATCGGTACGCTGGCCCGAAAAGAAGAGCTGCGGCCCTTCGATCGGGGAGCGGTAGCATGCGTTATCGATCACAGCGCGCGGATGGTCGGCGATTCAGAAAAACTTTCAACCCAATTTAACGAGATAACCGATCTATTGCGAGAGGCAGACTATTGGGCCAGTCAAAACGGCAATGGTGTTGTCCAATCCGGCGATGTTCAGAAAGCCATTAACGCTAATATTTACCGGGCTGATCGGGCTCGCGAAAGGATCCAGGAGGCGATTCTTCGAAAAACTGTCTTAATTGATACCGAAGGCGAGAAGATCGGTCAACTGAATGGTCTGTCGGTAATCATGTTGGGGAACTTCTCCTTTGGTATCCCTAGTCGAATCACCGCTCGAGTGCGCATGGGAAAAGGTGAGGTCATCGATATCGAACGGGAAGTCGAGCTCAGTGGCCCTATACATTCAAAAGGAGTAATGATTCTTTCGGGATTCCTGGGGGCAAGATATGCTTCGGACCGCCCTCTTTCGCTCACCGCAAGCTTGGTTTTTGAGCAGTCGTACAGCACTGTGGACGGAGATAGCGCCTCCTCAGCGGAATTGTATGCCTTGCTCTCAGCGATTTCAGGGGTCCCTATCAAGCAGTCCTTTGCCGTGACGGGTTCGGTTAACCAGCATGGAGAGGTGCAGGCAATTGGCGGGGTAAATGAGAAGATCGAGGGATACTTTGACATCTGCAACCAGCGTGGCCTTAGCGGGGAGCAGGGGGTGCTCATACCGGCCTCTAACGTAAAGAATCTAATGGTTCGCAGTGATGTAGTTGAAGCGATCGAGGCTGGTAAGTTCAGAATCTACCCAATCGAGTCAATCGACCAGGGAATCGAACTGCTCACGGGCGTGCCCGCGGGCGAACCCGATGAAGAAGGCAATTATGCGGAAAATACAATCAATGGCCTGGTTCAGGCCAGACTCGCTGAGCTGGCCGAAAAGCGGGAAGAACTCAGCAAGCCCTCGAAGGAGGGTTAAATAATGGCAGACTCTGAAGAAGAAAAAATACGTCGTATACTGGTTGCCTTGGACGCCTCCCCACACAGCCTGGCAGCCTTGAAGCTCGCTGCTGAGCTGGCGGCCCGTCTGGACGCTGAGTTGATCGGCATCTATGTAGAAGACATTAATTTATTTCGCCTGGCGGAATTGCAGATATCCCGCGAAGTGGGTAGCCATTCTGCCAGGGTGAGAGAGATAAATAGCCAGCACATCCAGCGCCAATTACGTGCGCAAGCCCGGCGTGCCCGACAGGCCCTGGCTTTAATCGCTGAAAGCGCGGAGCTGCGCTGGTCATTTCGCACTACTCGCGGATTGATCCCCATCGAACTACTTTCCGCAATCGATGAGGCTGACCTGGTGATCCTTGGCAAAGCAGGTTGGTCGAGGCGCAGACAATTGGGTTCAACTGCTCAAACCCTGGTTGTTCAGTCACCTCGTCATACCTTGATCATCCAGTCAAGTGTGCGTATGGGACGACCCGTTATGGTAATTTATGATGGATCAGATGCTGGAAAGAAAGCGTTAGAGACTGCACTGACCCTGCGCGAGGATGGCGATCCGTTGATCATCTTGATCTCTGCACAAAACGCTGAGAAGGTCGAGCGACTCCAGATCGATGTTCAGGAGTGGGCCAAGCAAAAGAGGGTAAAACCGGAATATCGTTGGTTGACCGCAGTGGATGAAGCCGTGCTGGCGCGACAAGTCTGGTCAGTGGATTGCGGTATCCTTATCCTCCCCGGCGAGAGCGAGTTCCTCCCCTCAGAGGAATTGCTAGAGTTGCTTAACGAGACCAGTTGTGCAGTATTCCTGGTTAGATAGAGCAGCTTCCAAAGGTAATCAATGGTTTTGACGACCTTGATTTCTTCCGATGAGCTGTACGAACACCTGAACGATCCGGACTGGGCCATTTTCGATTGTCGATTTTCTTTGGCAGAACCGCAAAAAGGTGCTCACGACTATCAAAGTGGCCACATACCCGGTGCCCTTTATGCCAATCTAAACGATGATTTGTGCGGTCCGATTATCCCAGGAAAGACGGGCCGTCACCCGCTGCCTCCCGTCTCGGAATTCGTGCAAACCCTATCCCAATGGGGAATCGACTCACGGGTCCAGGTGGTCACCTATGACGATGTGGGTGGCGCACTTGCCGCCGCCCGGCTGTGGTGGATGCTGCGCTGGTTGGGTCACGAGGCGGTAGCCGTTCTGGATGGTGGTTGGGTCCATTGGAAGCAAAACGGCTTTCCAGTGCGCGGGGGAATCGAAAATCGTCCGCCGCGTGCATTCACCCCCATCCACAACCCCAACCTGCTCG
>DASQQR010000403.1:0-3296 GCA_035643335.1 Anaerolineales bacterium | reverse complement strand
GAGTAAATTTACCCGGCCCGGAGCGCGAGCCAGGATTTCAGGTTGGTGCCCAAACCGCTCGGCGAAAAGTAGTTGAAGGTTCACAGATTAAAGCCTCTAGCGCACGAAGATGACCCAAATATTGGCTAAGATGACCACGGCTAACAGACCCCAGATCCACCCCAGTGCGTCACTTTGAGCGGCGAAATACAGTGCTACCGGCGTTAGGGTCATAAGGATAAAAGCCGACAAGTGAGCTTCGAATTTGTGTCGACTGAGCCAGCGGATTGGATTCTGCATAGGGATTGTCCTTAATTATATCCAGTACACATAAGCCTCAGGGGGTTTTAAGAGATGTTCTTCGAGGCAGGCACAGTTGCGAACCCGAGTTTCAGACCAGCGCGGTTATTCTCGGAAATCCCTGGACTCCCAGCCAGGCTCCGAGGATGGTGAGGAGGCTGATCAAGAGCACCAGGAGAACGGTGTACACGAGCAGCTTCCGCATAACCTCACCTTCCCGGCCGGCCATGCCGGCCGTGCTGGCTCCCACAACCACCTTGGTGGGCGCCATCACCGAAGACAGGGCCGCCCCGGCGGTCTGCGCGGCAAGGATTAAAGCGGCACTGTAGCCTAACAGTTGGGCTGTGCGCAGCTGCAGGGCGCCAAAGACGACGTTGGAATTGGTGTTGCTGCCGGTCATGAAGGCGCCCAGGGCGCCAATCCAGGGTGCTGCCAAAGGAAAAGCCCCCCTGATGCCCTGCGCCAGACCGCGCGCCAGGGCATCGGTCATGCCAGAGTCTTCCATGATCACGGCCATGGTTACCATGGAGGCGATGCTGACGCTGGAAGAAATCACCCGCCGGACCGTGCCGCTGATGATGCGGCCAGGCGCGCCGGATTCGTACAGCCCTGCCCAACGGTAGACGAAATAGGCCAGGATAGAGGAATAAGCCAGGACCATACCGGTGTGCCGGAACAAGGGGATCGTGCGACCGGGGCCGGCCGGAGTGACAAACCCATGAGAGGTGCCGACTTCCGGGAAGTTTACCGTGATCACCACTTGACCGAGGAAATTCTTCACAACGGGGATGAGCTGCACACACAAGATGATGACAATCAGGATCGCATACCCGGACAAAGCGACCGCCAGGGCACGCAGATCAAAATCTCCATTATCCGCCTGCTCACCACGAAAGCCACGTGCCAGGGGAAAGGCGATCACCAAGCCAACCAAAGCTGCGCTGAAGGCGGCGATATTCCACAGCCCGGAGATAGCGACAAAGAACTGCACGACCCCCATCCCAACTCCCAGAGCGACAACCGGCCCCAATAAGCGCCGGACTGCACTCCAGCCCTCGGCGGCATGGGCGACCATCAAGCCCACCAGCAATCCAGATATGCTCAAGAACAAGGCAGAAAGCGGAGCCAGCTGTTCGCCTGAAAGACCGGTGGCGGCCATCAACGCCTGGAAAGATGAACCCAACGACCCGAACGTGACCGCCCAGCCATGACCAATGGAGGGGAGGAGCACTGCGGCCAACGGCGTGAACCCCAGGCCAACCAGGATCGGTGCGATCACAGCTACTGGCACACCGAAACCACCCACTCCCTGGAGAAAGGATGCGAACACCCATCCAATAATCAGGGATTGCATACCCCGGTCGGCAGTGAGATGCGGCAATGCCTTGCCGATGGTTTCAATGGCACCGGCTTCGTCGGCAACGCGGAAGAGCAGGAAAGCGGCCCAGATAATCATTAGCACATCCACGGTGAGCAACAGGGCGCGCATGTGGGCGAAAGCCAGCAGACGCGGGCCCGCTCCGAAGAAGATTGCGGCGATTACCAGCGCGCTCAGATATCCAGCTCCGCCGGCGCGGGCAGCGCCCCAGCGCAAACCTACCATCAGGAAAAGGATTAAGGCAATTGGAATGAAAGCGAGGATGAGGGTCATCGAAATAGGGGGATAGGCGAGAGGGAGAAAGGAATAAGGGATAGGGCAGAATGTGAAGAGACGCGCACTAAGATATAGAGGGGTTTTCGGGGGGAGGTCTTCACGTTAGCAGGCCAGGAGAGGCTTCTCGATTGCGGGTATAGGCAAAAATGAGGAGGAAGCCGATCAGCAGGGCGAGCAAAAGGACCAGGCCGGCTTCCGGGCCAAATGGACCGCCGGTGATGACTTCCGGCCCGGATACAGACTGGCGGAGCAACATGAAAGGGTTGGTGCCACTGACCGGAAAACCAAACACCGTGCCTTCAAAGAAATTCCACCCGATGTGGATCCCGATGGGCAACCATAACAGGCGCGTACGTAGATAGGCCCAGGCGAAAAAGATGCCGGAGAGGACCAGGCCAATGACAGCATCGATCGAAGGATGGGGATTGGCCAAATGGACGAGGGCGAACAGGATGGCGGAAAGCACTACTCCCCAGTATTCGTTCAAGCCCGAAATCAAGTTCTGCATAATGTATCCCCGAAAGAGCAATTCCTCGCCCCAGCCTGTGAGCACATAGGCCACCAACATCAACAGGGAGGCCTGAACCACTTGGGAGACCGGTTGCGTTTGCCAGGCAAAAGCCTCGAACTGCAGCCAACCCAGGGCCCACTCGAGAGCATAGATTGCTGCCATCATCAAACCGGCCATAACGACCCCCGCGATAAGATCCTGGACGGCCCGAGCACGCCATCTCAATCCGAGATTAAGGAAGGAGCGGTGATCCAACCAGCGCCGGGCGATATAAACCGAGCCGGTATAGGTGAGGGCGCCCACAACTCCGTTGACCAGGAAAAAAATGGTGTTCCGATTCGGCGACTGAAGAAGAATGGAAGTAAAGGGGATGGAGAAGACAACGGATAATAAAAGAATAAGAAAGAATAAGGCCAGCAGACGCCAGCCGGAACGCAAGCGGCCCTCGCCGGGGGAGTAAAAGAGGCGCCTCATCTTCTCCCCTATCCCCTAAGATAGATTCCTTCGGGATCGAGTTCTTCACGCAAAATGCGTAGCTCCTCTTCTTTGGGCGGTTCCGTGGTCTTTAATTCTGGGGCGACTTTCAAGTCCCAGCCTGTGTTGGCGCGGACCTGATCGACCTGGATGCCAGGATGGAGAGCAGTCAAAGTCAGTTCTCCGCTTTCGTCTGGCTCCATGACACCCAGATCAGTGACCACCGCCTGAGGGCCTGCGCCGCGCAGGCAGGCAGCGTCACGTTCGGCCCGGCCGTCGAGGAAGCCTGCGGAGGTGCGGAAATCCACTTTTTCCGGGAAGCGCCGCTTTTGGTGGGGCGTCATAACATAGCAGCGATTAGCCCACGCAGCAATTTCC
>DASQQR010000402.1:0-4081 GCA_035643335.1 Anaerolineales bacterium | reverse complement strand
GCGGAAAAAGACCTGGAACAGCGCGGCCCGGGTGAATTCCTGGGCACGCGCCAATCCGGATTCGCCGAGCTGCGCCTGGCGACCCTAACCAATGTGCGCTTGATTGAAAAAGCGCGCCGCCTGGCCAAGACCTTATTCGATGAAGACCCCTACCTGGAAGAACCTGAGCACCGCCTGCTTTCGGCTACCCTTGAGCGCTTCTGGGAAGAGCAGCGGCAGAACGGGATCGGGGAGCTCAGTTAAGCATGAATGGGTTATCAAAATTGGCCCAGTAATTGCACCATAATATTAACTTTAGGACTTACGCAGTTCAAAGGATAGGGTTTCGCCTCAATTATTGAGAAGATACCCATGGCAAAGAATTCGCGAGGTGATATGGTACGGGCAGTATATCCGGGCACATTCGATCCAATCCATTACGGGCACATTGCTATTGCCGAGCGTGCCACCCGTCTGTTTGACGAAGTAATCGTGGCCGTGTACGACCGGCCATTGAAATCTTTGTTGTTCTCGCCAGAGGAGCGCATCGAACTGGCGCGCCATTCCTTTGATGGCAACCCTAAAATTACAGTCACCGGTTTTAACGGTTTGTTGGTAGAATTCTGCCGTAAGATCGATAGTCAAGTGATCGTGCGCGGACTGCGAGTCTTCTCTGATTTCGAATATGAGTTTCGCATGGCGCTTGCTAACCGCCGGCTGGCTCCCGAAATTGAAACAGTTGCACTGATCACCAATGAGGAGCATACCTTTTTGTCCGGATCTACCGTGCGTGAAATCGCTTCCCTCGAGGGTGATGTGAGCAGCATGGTGCCTACTCACGTTGAAGCAGCCTTAAAAGCCCGCTTTCGTGAATTGGGTGACGGGCAGCAAATCGTGCCAGCCACGTCGATGCGGGATTAAATATTTCTTGACCACTGTCCCACCTGCGGAGGAATTCTATGGACATTCTGCACTTGATCGATCGCCTGGAAGAACTTTTCAACGAAAGCCGTCCTATTCCTTTCACGCATAACGTCATTGTGGACGAAGACCGCATGCTGGATCTAATCGATCAAATGCGCGTGGCGATACCTGAGGAGGTCAAAAAATCCCAGCAGATCCTGGCTCAAAAGGATCGCATACTGGCCCAAGCCCAGGAAGAGGCCAATCGTACGCTCGCCATCGCGCGGGAGAAAAGCGAGCAGTTGATCGAGCGCGATGTTGTCACCCAGTCTGCCCAGGCGCGGGCCGACCAAATCGTAGCACAGATCGCGGCCAATGCGGATGTCCAGCGCCAGGAGGCGGACAAGTACGTTATAGAGACGTTGGGGAAGCTAGAAATGGAGCTCGAACGCTATTTAAATCAGGTCCGTAATGGGATTGCCACGCTGCAGCAAGATCAGATCCAAGAGACGGTTCCAGAAGAACAGAACTTGAACCGCGGCTAATATGCCCTAATTTCGCCACGATCTCAATCCTTTGCCTTCTGTCAAGGCCAATGCTAGCGAGGACACGCCCATGTCTAACGCCCTGCCCACGGTGGGCAGGGCTTATTCGTCCTGAAGGCGTAAAGTTGCTAAACCGGTTGTCAAAGCTCGGGATTGTGTACTATACTATTAATTAGGAGGCAGCATGTCTGATTTAGATCTCGATCCGCTACGCAGTGTTCTCAATGATCTCATTCCGCAAGGACGGACGGCATTGCTTCCCGCCTTGCATGCGGCCCAATCCATTTACGGCTATCTTCCCGAGCCGGTCGCGACCGAAATTGGCAGGACATTGCATGTGCCCCTGGCGGATGTGTATGGTGTCATCGATTTCTACTCCATGCTCTATCCAAGACCAACAGGTAAGCGCGTGGTGAGGGTATGCAATGACCCGCCCTGTGCTCTGGCTGGTGGGGAAAAAGTGCTGGCATCGATCTGCCAGCATTTGGGGGTTTCTCCAAACGAGGTGAGTCCCGATGGCGCTTATACGGTTGAACGCGCCCCCTGCCTGGGCTTATGCGAACACGCTCCCGCCGTCCTGGTCGGGGAAACTGCCATCGGTCACGCCGATCCTGCCAAAGCAGCCGAGATTTGTGAGGCCACCGGACAGACTCCTCGGGGCGTAGTTGGCGGAGATATCCGCATCCTGACCGCCAATTGCGGCGATGGTACCCCAACAAACATTGCAGATTACCAGGCCTCGGGCGGTTACCAGGGATTGAAAAAAGCCCTGGGTATGACTCCTCAAGCCGTAATCTCAGAAGTTAAAGCCTCCGGATTGGTGGGACGCGGTGGCGCGGCCTTTCCGACTGGCATAAAGTGGGAAGGCGCCGCCAATGCTCCTGGCGAAACCAAATTCATCGTGTGCAACGCCGACGAATCGGAACCCGGGACCTTCAAAGACCGGGTCCTGATGGAAGAAGACCCTCATCGCACGATTGAGGGTATGATCATCGCGGCGTACGCAGTGGGTGCTTCCCGGGGATATTTTTACATCCGGGGCGAGTACCCCTACGCGTACAAGGTGATCAATGAGGCTTTGGAAGAGGCAAGAAAAGCAGGTTATCTCGGGCAGGATATCCTTGGATCGGGCCTTAGTTTCGACATCGAGACCCGCCTGGGCGCGGGAGCCTACATCTGCGGCGAGGAGACCGCTTTGTTTGAATCGATTGAAGGCAAGCGCGGCTTTCCACGCGTTAAACCTCCTTTCCCCACCACATTTGGATTGTTCGGAAAGCCGACGGCGATTAACAATGTGGAGACCTTGTGCAACGTGCCTTTTATCATCGAGAATGGTGCACAGGAGTATCGCAACTACGGGACGGAAAAATCACCTGGTCCTAAATTGTTCTGCATTTCAGGTGATGTCGCCCGCCCGGGCCTCTATGAGGTGCCATTTGGCGTCAGTTTGCGACACGTGCTTAGCGACCTGGCCGGAGGCGTAAGCGGTGGTTCGCTGCAGGCCATCCTGTTTGGCGGCGCAGCTGGCGCCTTCACCACAGAAGATAGCCTGGACGTCAGGATGACCTTCGAGGACCTGAGCGGCCAGGGATTACCACTCGGCTCAGGTGTGGTCATGGTGTTCAATGAGCAGCGCGACATGCGCCAGGTGCTTAAAGGATTGGCCCATTTCTTCGCGGATGAATCTTGCGGGAAATGCTATCCATGCCAGTTGGGGACCCAGCGCCAATTTGAAATCCTCTCTCGTTTGGCTGCGGGTAAGCCCGAAAAAGGGGACGTCGAGCGTTTGACGGACGTGGGCTGGACCATGGTGGACGCGTCCTTATGTGGATTGGGTCAAACTGCGGCCACTGCTGTCTTGAGCGCCATAAAACTGTGGCCTGATCTATTTACAGCCAACGGCAGGGCATAACCCTGCCGTATTAGGTTTCATTTTTTATGTCTGACGGTACAGTCTCTTTTAATTATCATTTTTACGACAATGGCGATTGGCAAGGAATGAATGCCGAAGTCATTGAAGAGGGCGCCATCACCATCTACGTGAATGGCTACGAGTTAGCCACCTTGATGTGCACGCCTCGCGACCCGTTACAGTTGGCGTTGGGGTTCCTGGCAAACGAAGACCTCATCAGCACTTATGAGGAGGTTGAAATCGACCACATTTGCGAGGCGGGGGATTGTGTCGACATCTGGCTCTCGCACTCTATTTTGGACCGTCCCCGGCGGACGATCATCACTTCAGGTTGCGGCGGTGGCCTGACATTTTCGGATTTGGCTGCATATCATGCACCCCTCGCCAGCGACCTGACTATCGGGCCTGAGCAGATAAGCCATCTGATCAACCAGTTGCAGAGCCAGGACAGTTTGTATGCGCGCTCACGGGGCGTGCACACGTCTGCGTTGAGCGATGGAGAGCGATTGGTCGTCCTCGCCGAAGACGTGGGCCGCCATAATACGCTAGATCGCTTGCGCGGGGAATGCCTGCGGCAGGGGATCGATCCGGCTGGTATGATCCTGCTGGCCACCGGCCGCATCTCATCCGAGATGATCAACAAAGCCGTCAAAATGGGCTGTCCCATTGTCGCCTCGCGCACTTCGCCGACCAGCCTGTCTGTGGGACTAGCCAGGGAATGGAATATCACCTTGTGCGGCTA
>DASQQR010000401.1:0-6645 GCA_035643335.1 Anaerolineales bacterium | reverse complement strand
CAATATTTTAGAGACCCCTACATTTGAGGTGAAATCGGCGCCGCCGATCAGAGCTGCCCGTGCGCCCGCGTTGGCACCTTTATCGTGCCCTCGCCGCAGTCCGAACTCGAGCAACAATCTGCCGCGACCGCTATCGTGGATCCGGGCGGCCTTGGTGGCGATCAGCGTCTGGAAATTCAGATGGTTGAGTAGCGAGGTTTCCAGGATTTGGGCCATGGCGATTGGCCCTTGGACCACCGTTAGCGGCACGTTCGGGTGCACGACCCTTCCTTCCGGGATCCCGCGCATCGTAATCCCATCAAACCCTCCGTTTTTCCGCAGCCAGCCCAGGAAATCGTCCGCGAATATCCGGTCGCCCTGGCGGTTCGTCTGGCTTCTCAAGTATTCGATATCCTCGTCGCGCCAGTGGGCGGATTGCATCCAATCCAGGAGCCATTCCAGACCGGCGTTAATGCAAAACCCGGCTTTATGGGAACCATAATCTGGATAGTGGCGAAAGTAATGGTCAAATTGAACCAGTTTCTCGTGCAAACCCATGCGATAATAAAGTTGAGCCATGGTGAACTGGTATTGGTCGGTGAACAGGACCCCCTCTGCCGTTTTCTGTTCCTCTGGTTTCACTAAAATTCCTCCTTATCGCGCGCCAGTGGACGCACGGAAAAATTCCCGAAACCCAGGTAATTAACCTAAAAGCCCCTTCCCTTATTGATTCTACCTCGATTCCCGCCGCTAACGGATGTCTACTGAACCGACCCCGGTTTGGATATAGATATCGGCCTTGTTTGCCGCCGAATCGTAGTTCGCCGATTGGTAGACGCTACCGCTGCGCGCAAATCGCTGCGTATCCACCTTGACACCCGATAGGCCGCCCTTCACCTGAATCCGTGCCGCCACGCCCTGGGGGACTCTGAGACTCAGAGAGGCTACGCCGGATTCGATATCCACGCGTGTGTGCCCGGCGCTCTTGGGAAGCGTCAAATGGGTCGAACTGGCCCCTGTTTGCAGGCGAATGTCCGGCACCCGCAAATCCTCAAGATCCAAACGTGAGTCGCTGGCCCCCGTATTAATATCAAACGATATCCCGATGTCAGAGTTCAAGCGCAGACTACAATCGGTTTGGCCGGGAAACCAATTCCATGGAACTCCCCAAATCCTGTTGGAGGGCATGCGCAAATTAAGGTTCATCGTGTTACCCTCGCGCCTGGTCTGGTAGTCAATACCACCAGCGCAGCTGGCTTCCAGGAGATTTCCTGGGCTTGCGCCAGCTGAGAGCGTCAGCCGGCCAGCGCCATGTCGCAAGCGCAGCCGAGCCTCTTCAATGCCGTTGACGGGGATGTTTACCTGCTCTGCTTCTGTAACACGCCGTCCGAAGACCGAACCCCACAAAAATGACAACCCAAAAAAGATCAGTAACAGGGGCCAGAACACATTCCAAATGCTCACGCCGCCTAGTATGCCCAGGTTGTCAAGCAGCACCAGGATCCCCAAAATGACGAGTACGGCGCCCCAAAACAGGCTTCCTCTTCTCATGGTATTTTCTCCTCTCTCTGTAAAATCCACAGATCTCAAGAATTGCGCCCGTCGCCGGGCGCCTCGATCAGCTTGCGCCCGCCCTCCGGCGGCCAATCCACTTGGATAGCTCCACAGACCAGAAAACCACCGTGCTCAAAGCCAGGCACAGGGCCAGATCTCCTAAAGACAACCCGCCGGTTCTGAAAAACTCCTGCAAAAAGGGCACATAAATGACAAGCAGCTGGCCCACCAGCGTTAGGAGAACCGCCCCTAAGAGTGGCTTGTTGGATAGCAGGCCGATTCTAAACAGTGAATCTTCCTTAGAACGAATGGCCAATGCATTGCCCATCTGGGACAAAGTCAGAGTCGTGAAGACCATGGTTTGCCACTGGGGATGGCCGATGGACCACAACCAGTAACCCAGGCCCAGCGATACCAGGCCCATCAAAATCCCGATCCATAAAATCTGCCAGCCCATCCCCCGCGCAAAGAAATTCTCGCCCGGGTCATAAGGTGGCCGCCGCATGATGTCTCGTTCCGGTGGCTCGACCCCCAAAGTCAAACCGGGCAACCCATCCGTTACCAGGTTAATCCACAAGATCTGGAGAGGCAATAGCGGTAAGGGCATGCCCAGAAAAGGAGCCGCGAGCATCACCCAGATTTCCCCGGTATTACTGGTCATGGTGTATCTAAAGAATTTGCGGATGTTATCGTAGATTGTCCGTCCCTCCTCGACGGCCTCTACAATCGTGGCAAAATTATCGTCCAGCAAAACCATATCCGCCGCTTCTTTGGCCACGTCGGTCCCGGTGATGCCCATCGCCACCCCAATGTCCGCTGTCTTCAAAGCCGGAGCGTCGTTGACACCATCTCCAGTCATGGCCACGATCTGGCCCCGCGCCTGAAGAGCCTTCACGATATTGAGCTTGTGTTCCGGGGAGACCCGAGCGTAAACGTTCACCTCGGAGACCACCTCCTTCAGATCCGCTTCGCCTATTCCGGAGAGTTCCTGACCGGTGAGAATTCTGCCATTGATGGCGATTCCCAGTTCTCTGGCGATATAGCGCGCCGTCAAGGGATGGTCGCCCGTGATCATGACCGGCCGCATCCCTGCCGATTTACAGGTCTGGACCGCTTCTTTGACTTCCGGCCGGGCTGGATCGATCATCCCCATAAGACCCACAAAAATTAAATCCCGTTCCAGAGTGGCCTCACTGCTCTCCTCAGGCAGCGTCTCCAGGGACCGGCAGGCAACTCCCAGGACGCGTACTCCTTGCTTCGCTAGGTTGTTGTTGGCCTCCAAAATCCGGTCGCACCATGACTTGGTCAGGTCCTCGGCGTGGTCGTCCACCCAGACTCGCTCGCAAACTTCCAGCAGGCTGTCCACCGCGCCCTTGGCAAATACGATGTAGGGAAACTCGCCCAGCCACCCGCTCCAATTCCAGATCTCTTCGAATGCTGGCGGGATTTGGGTCTTGGAGTGGGGTAATTCATGCGCCGTTGCCATGCGCTTCCGCTGAGAATCAAAAGGGACCTCCCCTACCCGGGGGAAAGTCTCGTCCAATTTATCTTTCTTGAGGCCCATGCGGGCAGCCGCCACTAACAGAGCTCCTTCCGTGGGATCACCAACAATATTCAACTCGTGACCCTCGATTTCAAGAAGAGCATCATTGGTCAGGGCGCCACCAGCCAGGAGCAAAGTCAAGGCCGGGTGTTCTTGGAGCATGGCTTTCTGCTCCGGTAGAGGTTCCTCTGGCGGTAGACCTCCCTCTTGGTCCTCCATGCGCCGCAAATCCTCAATCAGGTCTACCTGATGGCCCGCTACGTCTAGCACAGTGACCGTCATCTGGTTCTCCGTCAGTGTGCCGGTCTTATCCGAACAAATCACCGTGACCGAGCCTAATCCCTCCACCGCCGGCAATTTGCGGATCAACGCTTCCCGCCGCAGCATACGCTGCGCCCCCAGGGCCAGCGCAATGGTGACCACAGCAGGGAGTCCCTCTGGGACTGCCGCGACCGCCATGCTGATGGCGGTCAAAAACATGAATTCGAGATCCTCGCCCCGCAGCACCCCCAGGGTGAAGACAACGATGACCAGCCCCAGCGCTGCCAGCGCCAGCCCCTTGCCCAGTTCGTCCAGGCGGCGTTGCAAGGGGGTCTGCTCTTGTCCCGCAGCTTGTAGGAGCGTTGCAATATTGCCCAGCTCGGTTTGCATGCCGGTTTCGACCACCACGCCCTGCCCGCGTCCATAGGTGACCACCGTTCCCATAAAGGCCATGTTCTGGCGGTCTCCCAATGGCAATTCTTCTTGGCTCACGAACTGGGCGTCCTTCTCCACCGGCACAGATTCGCCTGTCAGGGCCGACTCGTCGATGCGCAGGTTAATGCTTTCCAGCAGGCGGCAATCCGCCGGCACCAAATTGCCGCCTTCCAGCAAAACGATATCCCCTGGGACCAACCTGCGGGCCGAAACCTCGTGCACGCGTCCATCCCGGCGGACTTTCACTCTTGGTACCGCCATTTTCTTAAGAGCCGCCATGGCCTGCTCGGCCCTGTATTCCTGGCGAAATCCCAGCAGCGCGTTCAGCACCACGATGACAAGAATGGCAATGGCATCCTTATAATCCCCCAGATAAGCGGAAACCACCGCCGCGAGGATCAGAATCAATACCATCGTAGCGGTCAGCTGTTCCCACAGAATCTTCCAGGGGCTCTTCATTCCACTCTCGACCAGCTCATTGAGCCCGTACTCCTCCAGCCGGCGAGCGACCTCCGCCTCATCCAGGCCGCTCTCGGCGTCAACATCCAGCTGCCGCAGAACATCGGCTCTATCTAGCTTGTAAAACTCGCCCAACAAGATCTCCTTCCTGGGAATGTATAATCCCTGTCCTGGAAAATCCCCCAAAGCCCAATCGCTGTGCCAGCCAACAGCAACTCTACATGAATATTTTACCAGCCCCGCTCAAAGATTAAACTCTGTTTCTTGAATCGGCCGGCGCAACCGCGAGACGAGCCACCAGGCTACCAACCCTGCGCCCAGAAGTACCGAGGAGTGCGCGCCAGCCCAAAGACCTATCTGAAGTCGTCTACGCCATTTGTCCACTCTGGCGGCTTGCTCTAGAGGCGACAATATGATTTGATCCCATTGGAAGCTTTTCAAGTAAGGGATGAAGCCCTGGCGGACACATCCTTCCAGGCTGAAAATGTAGATTTCGTCGCACCAGTACCAGGCCATGCGCAGATCGCGTGCCATCTGTGCCCATTCGAGCGGCCTCCGCTCTTCCAACCCAGTGCTCACGCCACCCCCGGTGCTGCCTAGGCCGATAGCAGGCCTTCTAAGCACCGCGCTTCGATCTCTGCAATCGGGCCCGTAGCTCCACAAAAACCCGGCTCCGTTGGGCTCGTAAAAACTCGAATACAGCATCAGCACTTCCCGGTCCACTTGCAGGTCGACCAACCCCGCAAGCCGCTGCAATATCTCCGAACCGGCTTTCCTTTCATCCACGATAAACGGAAATTGGTAGGATTCCACCAAATATCCATCGATCCGCATTCGCTCGATCAGGGCTCGATAATTGCTTTGGGCCCGTCGCAACCGCCTGCGGTCAAAGGCGCGCCACAGCAAACCCGGCAAAAAGCGCCATTTCGAGCGCCCAAATGCGACCATCTCGCCAAAATCGGGTTCGATATCCAGTCCAATTGCTTCCCATTGGAGGTGTTGCCCCGCGGTCCATTCCCGGAAGGCAGCGTAGCAGTTGCATGCCTGGATGAAGTTGTCCACGTTGAACCAGTAGCCCTGCTCCTTGGGCAACAGAAGCCATGCGGTGACCGGAATGCCAACCTCGTTCAAGTGATGCACGGTCTCTGCCCGGCCCTCGCTTAAGTCCAGGATCCCCAGGCTGACACTGGCCTCCAGTGCGATCAAGTCGTCGACCAGTTGTGGCTCGGCGAATAAGGTTTTGAGATCGCTGGCTGGCAGTTCGCAAAAAAATGTCAGCCGGGGTTTGCCCATACAGGATGCTCCTTCTGATCTGGCCCTTCGGAGACCATTTGGCTATTAGCTGAACGATATTGAGTATACACTGACTTGGATCTATCTTGCATTTCTTCCCTGCAAGCTCGTCGCACCAGCCGGGGCCTGCCGCCTCGCTCCCTTTTTGGGTACAATAGGCCAGACCGGGATTTGGGTGGTGGTGGGCATGCGGAGCATGCCCACCACCACCCAAATCCGGCCCCCTTCCTATTGGAAACAGGAGAGCTTAGATTCAATAATACATAGGCACGTATGCAGGACCAAAACTCTATCATCAACCTGACCGCTGTTCAAGACTTCCGCCGCGCGCGCCGCCAGGCGGCGTTGGAAGACATCATGGGCCGCCTGACCGGAAAGTCGATCGGTTTGCTATCTTACGAGGAGGTTCGCGATAAGCTCAAGGCTCGCAAAACAGCCGGTCGCGGCCTGGAGGAAATTCCCATCGACTCGATCATTGGCAGCGTCGGCAGGTACACTGATTTCACCCGCGACTTCTTACCCCGCCAGGACGCCGTCGAGGATCGCTGGGTGCGCGTGAAAATGGCTGCAACCGGGCTCAATAAGTTGCCTCCCATCGAGGTGTACAAAATCGGAGAGGCCTATTTTGTCTTGGATGGCAACCATCGAGTCTCCGTCGCCCGCCAGATGGGCAATACCCACGTGCAGGCTTATGTGACCGAATTGAAGACCAAGGTTCCATTCACGCCGGACGTGGGACCGGAGGATCTGATCATCAAGGCCGAATATGCCGAATTCCTCGAGCGCACCCGTTTGGACGAGCTCCGTCCCGGGATTGATTTGAGCGTTACCATTCCCGGAAAGTACCGTTTGCTGGAAGAACATATCCACATCGAGCGCTACTTCCTGAGCCAGAAAAAGAAGAAGGAAGTTTCGTATACGGAAGCCGCCGCTCACTGGTACGATACGGTTTACCTTCCACTGATTAAGGCCATCCGGGCGGTTGGAATTTTGCGTGAGTTCCCCGACCGCACCGAGACCGATCTGTACCTGTGGCTCACGAAACACCGCTCTGAGATCGAAGCGGAATTGGGGTGGGATATCAAGCCTGAAGTCGCGGCCACAGACCTCGTCGCCCGCTT
>DASQQR010000400.1:0-7456 GCA_035643335.1 Anaerolineales bacterium | reverse complement strand
AGCGCTTTGGCCAGGGCTTTCAAGTCGACTTCTCCCGGCCCTGGTACCAGGGCCAGGACGGGTTTACCCCTTCCTTCGCGGGTGACCACGATCGTCTTATAAACCAGTTCGGCCGGAACGCCCAGGATTTCGGCGGCCTCCTCTGCTCCTAGTTTTTCCTTTGGAAGTTCATAAGCGGTGTAAGACACCCCTTTGGCATCTAACATACGGGTGACATTGTTCGGTTTCATCTTTATATCCTCTGGTGTGCCCACTCAGCCTGGACTGGGATTGGACGCGGAAAAACGCGGAAGACGCGGATCAGCTTCTACGACTTTCATACGGGAGGGATAGGGTGAACACCGCCCCACCGTCCGGATGGTTAGCTGCCTCCAGGGTACCACCATGCGCTTGAGCAAGCTGGCGCGCAATCGCCAGCCCCAAACCGGTGCCACCTTCGGCCCGGCTGCGTGCTCTGTCGGCTCTGTAGAAGCGTTCGAACACGCGTGGAAAGGCCTCCTGTGGTATCCCAGGCCCACTATCCCGGACCCTAAGCTGGATCTGCGCAGGCGTGCAGGCCAGGTGCAGTTCGATCGTGCCTCCCGCTGAGGTATGGCGGATGGCGTTGGAGAGCAGGTTGCCCAGGATTTGTTCTAGCCGGCCGGGGTCGACATTGATGGGTGAGCATGCTTCCGGAGTCCTGACCTGGATCTCGATCCGGTTTGCGCCGGCCTGCGGCTCAAAGCGAGCCGCCACGTGCCTAACCAAGGCGGGCAGATCAGTGGGCCTGCAGAGCATCTCAAGCTGGCCGGAATCTGCCAGCGCCAGGGTGCGCAAATCCTCCACCAGGCGGGACAAAAGGTGATTTTGCTCGAGGACAGGAGCCAGATTTTCGGGCGTGAGAGGGTAGATACCGTCCTGGAGGGCCTCCAGGTTGGCCCGCTGAACCGCCAGGGGATTGCGCAGCTCGTGAGCGATGTCCGCGGTCATCGCCTGCCGGCTCTCTTCAGATTGTTGCAAGGAGGCCGCCATGTGGTTAAAGGCCTTCCCCAAGGTGGCGAGTTCGTCGTCACCACGCACCTCAACCCGCTGGGCCAGGTCTCCTGCTGCAAGCCGTCCAGCGGCGCTGGTCAGGGCGCGTACCGGCCGGAGCAGCCTGTATGCCAAAAACAATGCGAGGAATAAGGATGCTACGCCAGCGATTACACCGGCGGTGAGGGCAGTGTTATTCAAGGTATCGATCAAACGGGACTGATCCATTTGGCTGAGTGCCAGGCCACCCTCCGGCAGCAAGTAGCCGACAACTTTCTGGTTTGCGGTTAGGGGGAGCGCATAATCCAACTCGGTTTGGCTCAAACGAGCTGTAATGGCGGCGTTTGAGGTATCGATTATCACGTTTCCTTGTGCGTCAGCCAATATAAAATTCGGACCCATCATCCCGCCTGGACCGCGCCCTCCGCCCGAGCTGCCCCGGCCTCTCCCGGGCGCGGCGCTCTCCAGGACCTGCTCGGCTCCCTGCCAGGTCTGATGAGACTGGTAATAATCCTCCAGCGCGCTGGCCAGGTTTTCCAAACCGGCAAAGCCGCCACGAGGCATGAAAGTGCGAACATCGGTGGCGGCCCCTTGCCGGGCCAGGATCGTAAAGCTGGCTACTGAGACCAGGACGATTAGAGTAAAGGAAAGGAAAAGGCGTAAGCGCATAAGAAGGTAGGGGGGAGGGGATAGGGGAGTAGGGACTGGGGACCAGGGGCCAGATCCCCTGTCCCCTATCCCGTACTGAATCTATAGCCGACTCCGAAGACGGTTTCAATATAGCGTGGGTTCTTAGGGTCCGGTTCGAGCTCGGCGCGCAAGTTCTTAATATGGGCGTCGATGGTACGTTCGTAACCCTGGTAGGCGATTCCCTGGGTCGCCTCCAGGAGCTGCAGGCGGGAAAAGACGCGGCCAGGTTGCGCGGCCAATGTCGACAAGAGGTTGAACTCCGTAGGTGTAAGGTCTAAGGGCGCTCCAGAACGCTTGACAGTGTGAGCCTCCAAGTCGATCTCCAAATCGGCGACGCGCAACACTCCTGGCTCACTGGAAACAGTCTCGGCGCGGCGCAGCAAGGCACGCACGCGGGCGACCACGACCCGCGGCGAGAACGGTTTGGTGATGTAGTCATCGGCTCCGAGTTCGAGTCCGATCAGCTGGTCTGCCTCTTCGATCCGGGCAGTGAGCATGATGATGGGTGTGGTGGATTTCCGGCGGATTTCTCGAGCTACGTCCAAGCCATCCACTCCGGGTAAATTAAGGTCCAGGATGACCAGGTCCGGGCGTTTGTGCTCCCATGTGGACAGGCCTGTATCCCCACGATAGGCGGTCATCACGGTGAAATTGGCCCGCTCAAGGTAGGAGCGCAGGACTTTGACCAGCTCGGGTTCGTCTTCGATGATCAGGACGGTTGACATGTTGAAGTCATCAGGAGCAGTAAAAGGTGATCAGTCTAAGCGGTTGAAGGTTGCGCCGCTGCGCTTAGATTGAAGGTTTGAACGCTCTGAGGGATTATAAACGGAAAAGCGGGCGATGATCATTCAGCGCCCGCTTTTGTGCCGATTAGTGTTTGATGTGTGCCATCAGTTAGTATCGGGGCAAGAAGGTGCCAGGGGTTTTGCCCTTTATTATGGGTTGCTCCAGCGGAAGCCTCCTGCCCGCATACCGGCGCCATGGGGACCGGTGCCATCACAGATGCCCGAGCCAGGTCCGAGTCCATTGGCTAAACCACGATTCATGCGGCCGAGCATCCAGTCAGCTTGTTCTTGAGTGATGACGTTGTCTGCCACAGCCTGGTTGAGGGCCTTGGTGCGGGCGTCGATCATCAGGGTGCGGAAATCCTCAGCGCTAATGCCTTTTTCCTGAGCGATCTGCCAGAGAGTCTGGCCAGCTGCATGTCCAGCTTCAATGTCCTCGGGTTCCAGGCCGAAGGCCTCGGCTAACGCGCCAACCATGTAATCATGCAAGGGGCCTTCAGCGTCGCCGGCCAATTGGCCGGCCCGAAAACCACCGCCTCCCATGCCGCGGCCACCAGGGCCGAAACCGCCGTAAGGGCTTGCTGGAGTCTGCGTTTGGGCGAAGACCGCACCGGTCGCTCCCAGCGCAACCACCAAGGCTCCGATCACTGCACCAACAATTAGTAATTTCTTCATGTTCTATACTCCTTCATTTGATGCTTGTCCTCACCTTCCCGGAAGGTCCAACCTTCCGGGAAGGTATAGGAGTTTGCTTTGTTGTCAATAGGATATCGGAGAGTTGTGAAGAAGTTGTGAAGAGCGGCTGAAGGAGTTGTGAACGTTAGGAATCATTTCGAGCCTAGTGGTATCTGGCCAGCACTGATCCGTCCTGTCCGAGAAGGCGTAATTCTGCAAAGCGGTGGTAATCGGGGGCGATCATCAGAAAACAGCCATAATCGGCGGTGTCTCTGCGGGTCTCTCCGTCCTCAAAGGACACTTCAACTGCCGAGACCTGTGGTGAGAAGATCTGGCCGTATATCAACTGTTCGTAATCATCGAGATTGTGATCGATGGCATACAATACAAGATCAGGAAGGGGAGACCTGCTGACACTGTGACCACGTGTTGCGTACCAGCCAAAGGGCCCTCGATCCACGCGTACATAGCTGATTGTCTCAACGGTTTCCCCGGCCCGATTCGCTGAAAAGCTTGCCAGAACGAGGTCGCAACCACAATCCGGGCGGATTTCCAGGACTTCAAAATTCTCTACCTGATAGGCACTGTGCTGACCGGTTCGCAACCAATACTCTTGGGCTGCCTGTGTTGGCGAGGCATAGGCTGGCACAAAGCTGCGCAGCATGAATGCGACCACGAAGATCGCCAGGAGCAAGGTAATTGCCTTAATAAGTCGATTGGTTCTCATTTCCCCCCGGGTAGCGGCAGTGGTGTTTTTCAGAAAATCCATATGGCACTCACGCCTTCTAAGAAACGTGGCCTCTATTACCATCATACACCGGTAAGGGCAGGATTTCCTGTGTATTTCTTCCCCTGTTAAATCTGATATTCTTTACGTATCTTCTCAGAAAGAAAGAGCTGGTGGTTTCAAAAAACGCCGCCGGCGTTTTTTGAAACCACCAGCCCCATTTCGAGTGAGAATCACTCCTCGCCAGCCAGCAGACGTACCCGCTCCCAGGGAGGTAGCCTGGACTCCTCCGCCAGAATACCACGCAGCTCATAGATCTGATCACGTAAGACCGCAGCTTTTTCGAATTCCAGGTTCTTGGCGGCTTCTTTCATCTGTTTTTCCAGTTCTGCGATCACCCGCTCCATCTCGGACTTTGGCAAGCCGCGGGCCCCCTTTAGACGGTATTCAGCCTGGGGTTCAGCGACCGCTCGAGCAGCCATCTGGTCGGTCAGGTCACGCACTGCCTTAATGATACTGACCGGTTCAATGCCGTGTTCCTGGTTGTAGGCGACTTGTTTGGCACGGCGACGGTTCGTCTCATCGATGGCATCGCGCATCGCATCCGTGATCTTGTCCGCATACATGATGACTTTGCCGTTGACGTGCCGGGCAGCCCGGCCAATGGTCTGGATCAGAGCTGTCTCTGAGCGCAGGAATCCTTCTTTGTCGGCGTCCAGGATGGCCACCAGGGAGACCTCCGGCAGATCGAGGCCTTCTCGCAGCAGGTTGATGCCGACCACCACGTCGAACACGCCCAGGCGCAGGTCACGCAGGATGCCTACCCGCTCCAAGGTATCGATTTCTGAGTGCAGATAATGGACCTTGATCCCCAGTTCCATCAGGTAATCGGAGAGCTTCTCGGCCATGCGCTTGGTCAAGGTAGTGACCAGGGTGCGTTCCCCGCGCTCCACGCGCTGGTAGATTTCAGTGATCAAGTCATCTACCTGCCCGTCAACCGGGCGCACCTCAACTTCCGGATCCACCAGACCGGTGGGACGAATGATCTGTTCCACAACCTGGTCGGCGCGTTTCATCTCGTACGGGCCCGGTGTGGCCGAGGTGTAGATCACCTGGCTCATGTGCTCTTCGAACTCTTTAAAGGTCAGCGGGCGGTTGTCCAGGGCCGAAGGCAGCCGGAAGCCGTAATCCACCAGGGTCTCCTTTCGAGAACGGTCGCCGTTGAACATGCCACGCACTTGGGGGACGGTCATATGTGACTCGTCGATCACCAACAGGTAATCTCCAGGGAAATAGTCCATCAACGTCCAAGGTGCTGAACCCGCTGGACGCTGGTCCAGGTGGCGCGAGTAGTTCTCGATCCCGGCGCAGTAACCTACTTCTCGAAGCATCTCCAGGTCGTAATGGGTGCGCTGCTCGAGCCTCTGGGCTTCTAACAGCTTATCATGGGATCTTAAGAAGGATATGCACTCTTCGAGCTCAGTCTGAATGTCGGTGATGGCCTGGCGTAATTTTTCATCTTCCGTGATGAAGTGTTTAGCCGGGTATATGGCAACTGTCGACATCTCACGGCGCAGTTCACCGGTAATGGCATTGAATTCGACGATGCGTTCGATCTCATCTCCAAAGAAAGTGATGCGGTAACCGAAACGGTCTTGATAAGCAGGGATGATCTCTAAAGTGTCGCCGCGCACCCGGAACGTGCCGGGGCGCAGTTCCATATCATTACGTTCGTAGTGACTCTCGACCAGGTGGCGCAGCAAGCCATTGCGCCGGTAAACGTTGCCGCTTTCCAGGTTGATCACCACGCGGCCGTAGGCCTCCGGGCTGCCCAGGCCGTAAATACAGGAAACCGAGGCTACAATGATCACGTCCCTGCGAGACAACAGGGCGGTCGTGGCCGCCAGGCGCAGGCGCTCGATCTCCTCGTTGATGTCGGTCTCTTTCTCGATATACAGGTCATGTCTGGGAACATAGGCTTCAGGCTGGTAATAGTCGTAGTACGAGACGAAGTATTCAACGGCGTTATCAGAAAAGAACTCTTTAAACTCGGCATACAATTGGGCTGCCAGGGTCTTGTTGTGTGCCATCACCAGGGTAGGCTTCTGAACCTGCTCAATCACCGAAGCGATTGAGTAAGTTTTGCCGGTTCCAGTAGCGCCCAGGAGCACCTGGTGCTTATCGCCGCGTTCGATTCCCTTTACCAGCTGCGCAATCGCCTCCGGCTGGTCACCGGTAGGTTTATAAGGAGCTTGAAGTTGGAATTCCATAATGGTTAATTATAACAAACGTTCTAGATTTAATGAACCTTTGTTTAACCTGATGCGCAATATGCCTGAATTCAGCGGGTTGGGTCAGGCGGGAAAGCGGTGCGAGGCGCGTTCCAGTCGGTGATGTTGATTTCTCCGGAGGTGGCCCCTGACTTTACCGTGACGTCGAGCAAATTGTGGTGAGCATCGGCATAACCCCCGGCTCTTCCTTCGCTATCGTAGGCGACCAGATGGTAAGTTCCGGGTGGTAATTCTGTCAGGCTGTAGGTCGTTTGGCCTGGCTGCGTATAGACCCAATACCAGTAATTGGTCCTTTGGTTAAAAGCTACGACGCGCAGTCCCGGGATGTCCTCATCTTCTATGTAAGTCAAGTTGCCGGATACGTTCCCGGTCAGATCGGCGCGTTCAACTCCTGGCGGATAAGGAACGTTGAACGGTCCGGCGGACCAGTCACAAATATCTATTCCTTCAGTCACCTCGGTTCTAACAACCGTGAAAGACAGGAGAGTATGATCCTCACATTCCGATTTCAGCCCGCAAGGTACCGCCCGCGAGTACAGGCCGCCCAGCGAGAAGTCCTTGAGCCAGGCATAGGCGATATAGGTTCCCGCAGCCAAGTTCGCTTCGTAATTGGTCTGTCCGGCGGCGACCGGCAGTTCGACCACGGTTTCTTTTTCCGTATCCTCAAGATATATGGTCATTTCGGGAATTTCCTCTCCAGGAAAGCATATATCACCGGTGACGTTGTTTGCGGGTATGGTCGGGGTTGGAGTGAAAGTGGCAGTGGGTGAGGGCGTAGCGGTTGGTGCCGACGTCGCGGTCGCTGCGATGCTCGGCCCGGCAGTTTGGGTGGGCGGTTGCGTTGGTGTTTCGGTGGAGACACCAGCGGTCCGGGTTGCGGCCACAATGGCCGTAGATTCACCATCCTGCTGATCATTTGCAGGCGCGGCGCCATTGCATGCGGATAGCAAGACGATTATTGCCAGTGAGAGAGCAATCTTGATGGAATGCTTGTGGCCAGAATAGTTAGAAAAGTGGCGGTTAAACTCAAAAATCATAATGCCTCCCTGACCTCACGGAATCAGCCATCCATCTGCTGCCTTCGGGATCAAATCTGAACAGGTTGATCGTTATCAGATGCCTTTTCTCGTATTTGCTCTCAAATAAATCGGATTGCCGAAAATCCAGCCTCGCTGACGCCCCAGGTAGTGAATGTAGACTTCGACCCGGTAGACACCGGGTTCGTTGGTGATGTAGGTGCAGGTCTCACGTTTATGCCAAGTTCGGACGATTTTTCC
>DASQQR010000399.1:0-5290 GCA_035643335.1 Anaerolineales bacterium | reverse complement strand
GGCCTCGATCTCCAGGGCGCGGCGCACGTCCACTTCGCCGGCGTGGGCCTTCAAGTCCTCGACCTGGGCCGGGTCCAGCACGCCGAACTCGGCTTCGGCCCCCGCCAGGGCGACCCAGATCTGGCGCCAGAGGCGCCTCTTATGCTCTTCGCTCCACACTTCGCGCATGGCGGCCGAAGCGTAGCGCCAGGTGAAGGGGGATAGATACGTGCTGTAATCGTACATGTATGTTCTCCTATGCCGTTCTCCCGCCCGTTCCGCTTTTGAGAATGAACTACATTATAAACAATTTAGCCGGTCCCGGCAGGGCTTAATGTACCTGAAAACGATCTAATCTAGAAATCCATCCGTGTGCCTGCGTGTCAATCCGCGTCCCACTCGCAGCCGACATTACATATTTATTATTTGCATTCTCACTCATTGCTGGCTATAATGGGACGAGATTCTGTAACTTCTCAATAAGAAGGGGTGGGTTTTGTTGGAGCGGGCGTCGCTGCGCTTATAGCCGCTCCAACAAACACCCACCCCCCCAATTATTGAGATGATACGAGATTCACCCAGTTTGCTTGAAAGGGAGGTTGCTTCTGGAAACACAGCGGATCGACCAGGAAGATACCCAGGCCAGCAACGAGCACGCCGACGGGCAGCTCACGGCGGGGGCCACGCTGTCAAACCGTTACCTGATCCAAGGCGTCATCGGGCTGGGGGGGATGGGCGCGGTGTACCGGGCGCGCGACCTGCATTTCCCCAACGTGGTCAAGGTAGTGGCGGTGAAGGAGATGGTGAACCAGGCGCGCGACCCGCTGGTGCGCGAGACGATCGTGAAGAACTTCGAGCGGGAGGCCAACCTGCTGGCGACGCTTTCGCACCCGGCGATCCCGCGGATCCACGATTACTTCACGCAGAACGAGCGCTCCTACCTGATCCTGGAATACATCCACGGCAAGGACCTGGAGACGATCCTCAACGAGACGCAGGAGTTCTTCCCGCCGGACCAGGTCACCGGGTGGGGCATCGAGTTGTGCGACGTGCTGCAATATCTGCACAACCACCAGCCCGAAGCGATCATCTTCCGCGACATCAAGCCGTCCAACATCATGATCAACCAGCACAACCACATCGTGCTGATCGATTTCGGCATCGCCAAGCACTTCCAGAGCGGCGAAAAAGGCACGATGATCGGCACGGAAGGGTACTCGCCGCCCGAGCAATACCGGGGCGAAGCCAGCGTGCTGGCCGACATCTACGCCCTGGGCGCCACGCTGCACCACCTGCTTTCCCGGCGCGACCCGCGCCTGGAACCGCCTTTCTCCTTCGGCGAGCGGCCGCTGGGGGAGATCAACCCGGCGGTCTCGATGGAGCTGGAGACGGTGATCAACACGGCGCTGCAATACAACCCGGAGGACCGCTTCCAGAGCGCGGCCGAAATGAAGGAGGCGCTGCTGACGATCGCGCGCGAGACGGGCGCCCTGAATGAAAGACCGGCCTCGACGGCGCGGATCGATCTGAAGAGCAGCAGCGTGAGTCCAAAATGGTCTTTTGCCTGCGAGGACGAGATCCGGGGCACAGCCCTGGCCCAGGGCGACCTGATCTTCGTGGGTTCCTACGACAACAACCTGTACGCCCTGCACGCCGGCACAGGCGAGTTCGTGTGGAAGTATCCCACCGACGGCGGCATCGTCAGCAAGCCAGCCTTCTCCAACGGGAATCTGTATTTCGGTTCGGAGGACCAGCGCGTGCATGCGGTGGCGGCGCGCTCCGGCAAAATCACCTGGACCTACTACACCGAAGGCCGGGTGCGTTCTTCGGCACACATCGCCGAGGGCCATCTTTTCATCGGCTCGGACGACGGTTTCCTGCACGCGATCAGCGCGGGCAGCGGGCGCAGCGTGTGGCGAGCGGACGCCTTTGCGCCGGTGCGTTCGACGCCGCTGGTGTTCGGCGAAGCGATTTACTTCGGGACGGAAGCCGGCGAGCTGCTGTGCCTGGATTACCGCAGCGAGGTGAAATGGCGCTTCCGGGCCAAGCGGGCGGTGACCTCGTCCCCGGTGATCGCCAGCGGCACGGTTTACTTCGGCTCCCTGGATGGCACACTGTACGCGGTGGATGCCAAAAGCGGGTGGGTGATCTGGCGCTTCCGCATGGACAAGGGCTCCATTTCGACACCCTTTATCACGCACGATCTGCTCTTCACCGGCTCCATCGACGGCAACATTTACTGCGTCGACATCCATTCCGCCAAAGAGGTGTGGCGTTTCCCCACCGGGCACCAGGTCACCGGCTCGCCGCTGGTGGCCAAAGATTCGGTGTTCTGTGGTTCCGTGGATGGCAACCTGTACTGTTTGGAGTATCGCACCGGTCGCCTGCGCTGGAAATTTCAATCCGACGGGCCGATCACCGGGACGCCGCTCGTCTACGGCGATACGGTCTATATCGGCTCGACCGATCACAAATTTTATGCCTTCGAGGCTTGACGCCAAGCGGCGAAGGAAAGGTTCTACTCGTGGCAGGATTTCTTCAAAGACTATTCGGTAGACAAAAAGATTTAACGGAAGAGGCAGCGAGCCCGCCGGTCAGCGAAACCGACATCGACACCCAGCCGCTTCCGGCCAGGAGGGCTCCATTTCCTGCCGCGACGGAAGCCTCGCCAGATCACCTGGAGCCCCCGCAGCTGGTGGTTGGTATGGGCCAATCGGCGGGAAAACAGCGGGATCACAACGAAGACGCGCTTTTCTCGCTCACGACCACGCTGGTGAGCGACACCAGCCAGATCCCGTTCGGCCTGTACATGGTCGCGGACGGCATGGGCGGCCACAAGCACGGCGAGATGGCGAGTGGGATCGCGGTGCGAGCCATGGCCAGCCACGTGATCCGGGAGCTGTACGCGCCTCTCTTCAGCCTGCCGTCCGAGACGCCTGAGCAATCCCTGCAGGAGATCATGCAAGCGGGGGTGCAGAACGCTCACCACACCATCCTGACCCAAACCCCGGGTGGCGGCACGACCATGACCGCGGTGCTGATCCTGGGCGACCAGCTAACCATCGCGCACGTCGGGGACAGCCGCGCCTACGCGATCCGTTCTGATGGGAGCATGCAAGTGCTGACCCGCGACCACTCTTTGGTGAAAAGATTGGAGGAGCTGGGCCAAATCACGCACGAGGAGGCGGCGGTCCACCCGCAGCGCAACGTGCTTTACCGGGCTTTGGGCCAAGGGGAAGCCTTCGACGCCGAAATCTCGACCTCTTCGCTGCCGCGTCCCGGATATTTGCTGATCTGCTCGGATGGTTTATGGGGGGTGATCTCCGAATCGCAGATCTTGAAGATCATTTCCGAGGCCTCCTCTCCAGACGTCGCCTGTCAAAAGATGGTGGCGGCGGCCAACGAGGCCGGCGGCCCGGACAACATCACGGCCATTCTAGTGCGTTTGCCGGATTGAGGGCGCCAATATGCAGGCAGACATGGATTACTACGCGCGACTAGGCCTGACCAAGGACGCCAGCCCCGAAGAGATTCGCAGCGCCTACCGCGAGGCGGCGCGGCGATACCATCCGGACGTCAATTCAAAACTGGGGGAAACGGAGCTGTTTCTCGAAATCAAGGAGGCTTACGATATTCTCTCGGACCCCGGAGAACGGGCCGAATATGATACGCGGGTCGCACCCGAGACCGAGACGGCAGCGGCCCAAATCGAGGTGGTATACAGCCGGGATCGCCTGCCCCGGATCGCAGAATCGCAGCTGGTTTACGTGCTGATGCGGTTGAGGGCGCAGAATCAGGTTGATGGCGCGGCGATTCCAGCGCTCAACGTATGCCTGGTGATCGACCGTTCCACGTCCATGCAAGGGGAGCGCCTGGATACGGTCAAGGACGCCACCATTGAGTTGATCCGCCAGCTGAGGCCGGCGGACTCGCTCTCCATCGTGGCGTTCAGCGATCGCGCCGAGGTTATCCTGGCGGCAGGCAGCCGCAGGGATCGAAAAAAGATCGAGACGGATGTGCGCTTGCTGCACGCCGACGGCGGCACGGAAATATTGCGTGGCCTGGAAGCAGGCCTTGCCCAGATACGCCGCAATACGCGACCCGCGGCGGTCCAACACATCATCCTGCTCACCGATGGACAAACCTACGGGGACGAAGAGGCCTGTTTGAGGCTGGCGGAGCACGCGGCTGAATCCGGCGTGGGGATATCGGGGCTGGGTATCGGCAGCGAATGGAACGATACCTTCCTCGACGAGCTGGCCACGCGCACGGGGGGGAGCAGCGTTTATGTCTCCGAAGCCGCGGATATCAAAGCCTTTCTGGCCAGGAAATTTCAAACCCTGGACCGGGTTTTGGCTGAGCAGGTGGTTTACAAGCCGATATTGGGACCGCACGCCCAGTTGAAGTACGCATTCCGATTGAAACCGGAAGCGGGGGCCCTGGGAACCGATCCCCCCTTGCGCCTGGGCGGCCTGCCCGGCGATGCGAACCTGGAAATCATACTCGAGTTTCAGGTGGCGCCGATCCCACCGGGCGCGGACCGGATTACCCTGGCCGAGGGACGCTTTTCTCTGGATATACCTGCGCAGCCCCTGCCCGTTGCCAGCCCGCGCCGGATATTGAGCTTGCCGGTGGTCGATACGATCAACGGCGGGCGCGTGCCTGACGAAATCATGCAGGCGATGAGGCAGCTGACCCTGTACCGCATTCAGGAAACGGCGCGCCAGGAAATCGACCAGGGAGAGTTGAAAAGCGCCAATCGACGCTTGCAGCATCTGGCTACCCATCTATTGTCGCAAGGGAAATATGACCTGGCCCGCACGGTCCTGGATGAAGCCAAGAATCTCGAGCAGAGCCAATCTCTGAGCCAGGAAGGAAGCAAAGAAATTAAATACGGCACGCGGGCCCTGATCATGCCGGACGGGTGGGAAGACGAGTAGGTGACATGCCCACCTGTCCCAGCTGCCAACACGAGGAAATCTTTGGTGCCCTATTTTGCAGCCAGTGCGGGGCCCAGTTGATGCAGTCTGCCGCTCCTGCCTATCACGACCCGTCGAGAGATCCCGATCCGCTCCCAAACGCAGATCTGGACGTTGAACCCGCGCAGATTGACCCCCAGGCACCCATCCACCTCCAGATCCTGAGCAGTGGGCGGATCCTGCCCTTGAACGGGCGGGTCGAATTCACCCTTGGGCGAGTCAACGAGGGCCAGCCGATCATCCCGGACGTGGATCTCGGCCCCCATGGCGGTTTTGAAGAAGGGGTCTCACGACTGCATGCAAGCATACAGATGGCCCATGCAGGTGCAACC
>DASQQR010000398.1:0-5999 GCA_035643335.1 Anaerolineales bacterium | reverse complement strand
GGTGCCGTTGTGGGCGCCTCGGTGGGCTGCACGGCTTCCGTGGCCGGCGCAGCTGGAGCCTGCGTTGTCGCAGCTGGACCGCAGGAGGCCAGCAATAGGGCCAAAACTATCAAGCCCGAAATTAACAAAGCCTTGTGTTTCATCCTCTTCCTCCAAATGTCTGAATTTGAATCGAGTTATTGTCGGATAAAAAATCCGCTCCTGCACTACAACCACAAAATAAATTCCCTTCTCGCTTCCTCCTTCCCGGCTTTGTCGAACCAAAGCGCCTGACAACTGTGTCCTCCAATAAGGCGAAATCGTGGTTCAGGATGCGCCAGCAGGGCGCCTTGAACTCACAGCCCCTGCCTCAAGACGTGACGATAAACTCCAATGGATAGCTTTGCAGGGGCTCCAATCCATCTCGTGTCACGCGGTGCAGCTGGCCGAGCTGCAAACCCATGCGCTCATCGCGAGTGATCACGTTTGGTTGGACCACGATGCACATGTTTTCCTGAAATTCAAATGGTTCAACGGGCCCGTGGACAGTCTGCCGGGTACGTAACACAGGCGGCAAATAACCTCCACCAAAACCGTGCACTAGGTCATCGTAGATGGTATAACCTTTTTCATGAATGATCTCGGCTGCGTCCAGCACGTCTTGCTCGCTGGCTCCTGGCCGGATCACTTCCACGATGCGGTGATAGGCTTCAGCGGCCACATCGAAGAGCTGGCGGTACTCCTTGCTCGGGGAGGCCTTGACAGTCAGGGGCCGGTGGATCTGGCCCGCATACCCACCCTGTCCCGCGCCGATCTCGGTGATCACCACGTCCCCGGATTGAAGGACCCGGCAGGACGGGTTTTGTGCGGGAACGCAGACCGAAGGATCGCTCATCGAGGTAGACGCCAGGTAACAAAGCTCCAGTTGGCCTCCGATGGATCTTAAGGCGGCTTGCATCACACCAGGCAGATCCTTCTCCTGCATGCCGGGAGATATCCCCTCCGCCAGGGCCTTCATCGCCAGGTCTGTCAAAGCCGCCGCGTCGCGCATACGCTGTATCTCTTCCGGGCTCTTGATCCAGCGTAAACGCGTCAAGTCCCCGGTCAGATCGCACCATTCGACGTCCGGCAGCGCTCGTCGTAAGGCGGCGTATTTCTGGTAGGGAACCGCGCCTGACAACCCAAGGCGCGCGGCGTCCAACGTTCTTTCCCTGATTTCCAGAGCCAGCTGCTCGGCAGAATCACTTCCGCCCCAGCGGGTATCTGCCACGACGGATATGCGCCGGGCGTCCGGCAGGTGATTGAACAGCTGAACGAATAAAACCGGTTGTCCCTGAGCGGGAAAAAGCAGGAAAGACTCCCATCGAGGCGTGAAATTGGCCAGATAATGCAGCATGGCCCCTTGTTCCCGGTTTCCGTAAACGACGAGCCCGTCAATCTGTTGTCCGGCGAGAAGCTGGCGCACCGCCTGGTAACGGCGGGTGTATTCTCCTTCGGAAAAGCGCGGATGAAGAGGAGGCATCATGCTTGATCCACCAGCCTGCCTGGGCACATCATTCCAGCAACCCCAGCGGTTCTTCCAGGAGATTCACGAAAGTCTGAAGAAACTGGGCCGCCCGCGCCCCGTCCACAACGCGGTGGTCACACGAAAGACTGACTACCATCATGGGCTGGATGGCCGGCTTGCCATCCAGAGGCACGACCCGCTCGGCAATCCGCCCGACAGCCAGGATGGCGGCCTGGGGACTGTTAACAATGGCGCTAAAGGCGTCGACCCCATACATTCCGAGATTCGTGATTGTGAAGGTGCCGCTTTGAATATCTTCAAGGCTGAGTTTTCGGGATTGGGCCCGCTCGACCAGCGCCTGGCGAGCTGCCGCGATTCCCTCTACCGTCAACCGGTCGGCCTGGCGGATGACGGGTACGACCAGCCCCTCCTCCACAGCCACCGCCAGCCCAATGTTAATCTCTTCGAAGACGCGGATCTGATTCTCCTCCCAGGTGGCGTTCATGCGCGGATGCTGGTTGAGTGCCGCTGCGGCCAATCTGACGAGCAGATCGGAAATGGTGACGTGGACCGCGGCTTTGGATTGGATGCGCTCCCGCCAAACCTGGAGCCGGCTGGCGTTTACTTCCCGCAGGAGATAAAAATGAGGCACGCTGCTCCAGCTTTGAGTGACACGCTCCGCCATTAACTTCCAGACCGTGCCGATCTCGGCCATCGATGAGGCGGGCATGGTTGGCACGGCGGCCCGGGCCTGGCTGCTCCGCGCGGCTGCCGCGGTGACATCTGCGACCAATACAGCACCCTCCGGCCCACTTCCACTTAACTCCGTAATCTCGATTTCGAGTTCCCGAGCCAGGCGCCTGGCTTTCGGGGAAGCCGGAGCCAGGCGAGCTACCTGCCGGTCTGGAGATCCTCGGGCGATGAGCTGCTGTACGTCCGCTTTTGTGACCCGGTCCCCGTCCTTTTTTAACTCTGACAGGTCGAGGCGATGCTCTTGCGCCATCCGGCGAGCCACGGGTGAGATGGGCACTGGTCGTGATCCTTCATCCGTTGGCGCTGTTTTCGATGTATTTTGGGTAGCAGCGCCTGAACCTGGGGGCCGTTCTCCAGGTGCCAGGATCCAGGCGATGATCTCCCCTACGGGCACCTCATCCCCTGCGCGCGCGCTGATACCTCCCAGCACCCCCGAAGCGGATGCTTCGATCTCCACCGTGGCTTTATCGGTTTCGATCTCCAAAATGGGCTCACCTTCGGAAACCGGCTGTCCTTCGGCCCTCAACCAGGCGATAACCTTACCGGTTTCCTGCGCCATGCCAAGGGCAGGCATAATCACCTTGGACGCCAGAGCACGCCTCCTAACTTACTTGATCGTAGGCACCTTAGCGCCTTCGTTTTTCGCGCCGGCTACCACTGCGCCCATTCCGCGGGCATAAAAATCAACGTCCGGGTTGTTGAGCTGCGATTGGGTCTCGCGGGTAGCGCTGAGCGGGCCGGTGGCGGTGTAGTAATGCGCGCCTGTCACCATGAGTTGCTCGGCGGGGAAGCGCGTGATCACCTCACAACCATCCTTGGTCACCACCAGCTGCTCTTCAATGCGGGCAGCTGACCAGCCATCCGCAGCCGGCCAGAAGGTCTCCAGAGCAAAGACCATGTTTTCTTTGATCTCCTCAGGATGCTCGAGCGAGACCAGCCGGCTGAAGACCGGTTTTTCCCAGATGGAAAGGCCCACGCCGTGACCATACTGCAGCGCAAAGGCGGCTTCTTCGTTGGGAAAGCCGAACTCTTCGGCCCTTGGCCAGACCTTAACCACCTCGGTTGTGGTCACTCCCGGCCTGATCAAGCTGATGGCCTCATCCAGGTAGTCCCGGCAACGTTTATAGGCATCCACCTGGGCCTGAGAAGCACTGCCAACCACAAAAGTACGGTAGTAACAGGTGCGGTATCCCATGTAGCTGTGCAGGATATCAAAGTAGGCCGGATCACCGGGACGTAAGACGCGGTCCGTGTACACATGCGGGTGGGGATTGCAACGCTCACCTGAGATGGCGTTAACCCCTTCCACGTGCTCAGAACCCAGGTCGTAGAGCACTTTGCTCACCAGGCCGACGCATTCGTTCTCGCGCATTCCCGGCCGCATCGCCTCGTAGAGCTCCTCGTAGGCCGCGTCCACCATCATACAGGCGGTATTCAGCAAGGTGATTTCATCCTGAGTCTTGATCACGCGGGCAGCCTGCATGAGCTGCTGGCCATCGACCACCTTGATCCCCTCGGCCTGCAAGGCGAACAACACGGGCAATTCCACCGCGTCGACGCCGACCGGCTCGCCCAGCAAGCCACGCTCCTCCAGTTCAATCCGGATCTTGCGCGCCACGTCTTCGGCCCGTCCGGACTCGGGCAGCATGGCTCCCCGCAAGGTGGAGATTCCCGCCCGTGACCTGCCGTCGCCCAGCCAGGGACAATACAGCGTGTGGTGGCGCGCCGCCGAGCCAAAATCCCAGTTGATCGGCTCATCATCTTGAGGAAGCAAGCAGAAACGGGCCAACTTATCCATCGCCCAGGTACCGATATGCGTGGCCGTGATGTAGCGGACATTGGTCATGTCGAAGCACAACAGGGCGCCCATGTCCGATCCCTTCAGCAGCTTCTTGATGCGGTCCAGGCGTTCATTGCGCAGTCGCTCGAAATTGACTCGCTCTTCCCAATCCACGCCCATCAATCCGAATGTTTTCAGTCCCATCGCTATAACCTCCTTTCTGGTTATACACGCCCACAAAGCGTCTTGGCCAACTCGACCAGGACCTGCGCTGTGGGTACAGTTAAATCTTCAAGCGCCGGGGAAAACGGGATCGGCACGTCCATGGCGCCGAGCCTTTTCACGGGGGCATCCAGGTAGTAAAAAGCCCCTTCCGCAATCACAGAGGCAATTTCGCCGGTGACCCCGTAGCGCTCATAACCTTCGTCTACAACAATTGCCCGGCTGGTTTTCTTGGCCGATTCGATTAATGTTCCTTTATCCAGGGGATAGGTGGTGCGCGGATCCAGGATTTCGGCGCTGATCTCCAGCTCTGCCAGGAGGTCCGCGGCTTCCAGGGCTACCTGCACCATGCTGCTGGTAGCCACAATGCTGATATCGCGGCCTTCTCGCTTGATGTCCGCCACGCCAAATGGGATGGTAAATTCCTCAACCGGAACCGGGCCCGTCAGTTTGTACATCATCTTGTCTTCGAAGAAGGCTACTGGGTTGTCGTCCCGGATAGCTGTCTTGAGCAGGCCTTTGGCATCGTACGGCGTCGAGGGCACGGCCACCTTCAGGCCCGGAATATGGCTCAACAAGGCGTGCAAGGACTGAGAGTGTTGGGCGGCCGAACGCCGGGTAGCCCCCAGAGTCGTGCGCATGACCATGGGCACTTTGAGCTTGCCCCCAGACATATAATGCACCTTGGCCGCCTGGTTGACCATCTGGTCCATGGCCAGGGTGATAAAGTCCCCGAACATGATGTCCACCACAGGACGCAAACCGGTCATGGCGGCGCCCACCGATATGCCCGTAATCCCCGCCTCCGAGATGGGGGTATCCTTGACCCGGTCCGGTCCAAACTCTTGAACCAGGCCCGACAGCACCTTAAAGGGAGTCCCCGCTTCGGCGACGTCTTCCCCCAGGATAAACACCCTGGGATCCCGGCGCAATTCCTCCGCCAAAGCTTCATTGATCGCCTCGCCGAAGGTGAGTTCCCGGACCTTTTGATCAGGCATAAACATGCTGATCTACCTCGCTCGCTTGCGGATATGGAGCCAGAAGTGCGAAATCCACACCGGCTTCAATTTCGGCTTTTGCTTCAGCGCTGATTTGATCCAGCACCGGCTGGTCGGCCAGTCCGCTGTCCAGGAGCCAGTCCGCCAACAATTGGAGCGGATCGCGGTTGGCTTGCCAGTCACGCTCCTCCTCTTTTGAACGATAATACGAGCGGTCGATATCGCCGACGTGATGGCCGTAATATCGATAGGTATTGCACACCAAAAAGGCGGGACCATCTCCTCGCCGGGCACGTTCCACCAGGCGTTTCGTAGTCTCGTACACCGTGCGCACGTCTTGCCCGTCGACCTCTTCGCTGTGAATGCCGAAGGCCTTGGGACGAGCGGTGAGTTCCCCGGCGGTGGTCTCGGAATAATGGGTATATTCGTTATACAGGTTGTTTTCGCACACGTAAATTACCGGCAGCCGCCAGAGCTGGGCGATATTCATCACCTCATACAGCAATCCCTGGCCCAGGGCGCCCTCGCCAAAGAAGCACACCGCTACCTTTCCTGTCCCCAGTTTCTTCGCCGTTAAGGCCGCTCCCGTAGCGATTCCCGCGCTGCCGCCAACGATCGCGTTCGCGCCCAGATTGCCAGTATCCTGGTCAGCGATGTGCATCGAGCCACCTTTGCCGCGGCAATACCCCTCCACCTTTCCAAGCAATTCGGCGAACATGCGGTCAACCGAGGCCCCTTTGGCCAGGCAATGCCCGTGTCC
>DASQQR010000397.1:0-3167 GCA_035643335.1 Anaerolineales bacterium | reverse complement strand
TCGGATTCGACCTGCCCCGGTGAGCCAAAGGGTAAGGTGCGCTGTTCGTCGATCGTGCCCCAAAAACTGAGCCGGTCGCCGAACTGCCTGTTGACTTCCGCCGGGTTCATGCTGGCCGGCTGGACCGGATTGAGCACATCGATGCCGATCTCGATCAGTTCGGGGATGATGGGCATCACGTTCCCATCCGTGTGGTAGGCAACTTTCAGGTCAGGGTTGATCGCTTTGAGCGCAGCGACGAAACTCGCCATGCGCGGCTTGAGATATTGGCGCCACATCCGCGGTGAAATAAGCATTTTATCCTGGGAGCCGACATCATCCCCGGTCCAGATCATATCTACACCCATTTCCACCAGCTTTTTTGCAGCTGTCAGATGATAGCGGTAAGGGATGTCCAGGATGTGACCCGCCACATCCGGATCCATGAGCATATCTATCATCAGCTGCTCCAGCCCACGCAGCGCCCAGGCGGTCTCAAAAATAGTGGTCACAGTCACGCCCACAATCCAGTATTCATCCCTGAATTCCCTGATCATTTGCTGCGCATCCGCATACAGTTCAGGACGATTGGGATCAGGGGCCTGGTAGCCATGGATGGCGTTTTCGTCGGATAAAGGATGGCAAGCGATTTCGGTGTAATGGCCGGTGCCGTAGGGCGTTTCGTAAGGTTGAATCTTCCAGCCAACACCCCATTCATCCGTATACGCTTTGTCATCCAGGTAATATGAGTTAGCCCAACCCACGGAGGTCAGCAGCATATCCTCCCCAAGGGCGCGCTCCAGGTCATAGGTATTCCCACCACCGTGAGGGTTGTGGATCTTCTGGCCATTAATGTCGAAGTACGTGCCAAGGCGCTCAGCAAACTCAGGCGTGAAACTGATTTGCATGGGACAACGATCGGGGGTCTCGTGGTTGAGCGCCATTTCGACCCGATGCCGGTGCTTCATCGAGGCCTTCAAGAGGACTACGGCTGCCCGTAAATATGCTGGTAGCGATGGTGCAGCTGGGCGATCATTTCCATCGGGATCTCTTCCGGTTCGCCAATTTGCAGGGCTAACCACATGGTCCGGGCAATGTCTTCCACCATCACAGCTGCTTTTAAGGCTGCTTCGCCGCTGGGCCCAACGGTGAAGACGCCGTGGTTCTTGAGCAGCACTGCGGGAGACGAGCCGATGCTCTCAATCACGATCTTGCCAATCTGCTCTCCACCGATTAGTGCAAAACCGCCGCATGGAATCGGTCCACCGAATTCGTCGGCGTGCGCAGTCAGGCACACCGGAATGGGCTTTCCGAGGGCAGCAAACGCAGTAGCGTAGCCGGAATGGGTATGCACTACCCCGTTGACGTCGGGTCGATGGCGGTAGATATACAAATGGCTGGCGGTGTCCGAAGAAGGCTTAAATTCGCCTTCGATGACGTTGCCATCCAGGTCGAGCACGACCATACTCTCGGTCGTGAGATCCGGAAATTTAATCCCAGAAGGCTTGATCGCCACGTAGCCGCTTTGCGGCTCCCGAATGCTTACGTTACCGCTGGTCCAGGTGACCAACCTGTTCTCTAACAATCCCTGGTTGAGCAGGACCAATTCCTCACGAATCTCTTCTAATAACACGACATATAACCTCTGGCGCTTAGGATCTTATTTGTCTGGCCCGAGACCTGATCTTTTTCAGGCGTTTCATGACGTCATTCGCCCCCCGGCCAAAATAGTCGTGGAGCAATTTGTATTCGGCATACAATTCGTCGTAGATTTCTTTGTGCTCCGGATTGGGAACGTAGACCTCATCTCGCAAATGAGCCATCTTCTGGCTGGCTGCATAGATCGAGTCGTAGCCACCAGCAGCTTTGCCAGCTGCAACCGCGCCGAACATCGCCGAACCGAGAGCAGGCGTTTGCCTGGCGGCGGCCACCTTGATCTCCCTGCCGGTCACATCCGCGTAGATCTGCATCAACAAACGATTGCGATCTGGAAGACCTCCCGTTGCAACGATCTCCTTTACCGGAACGCCGCTGTCTTCAAACGATTCGATGATGATGCGGGTGCCGTAAGCGGTCGCTTCAATCAGCGCCCGGTAAATATCTTCCGGCCTGGTCGCCAGGGTCGGTCCAACCAGCAATCCGGTCAGATCCACGTCAACCAACACGCTGCGGTTGCCGTTCCACCAATCCAGGGCCAATAGACCGCTCTCACCCGGGGCCAAAGCTGCCGCTTTTTCCTCGAGCAGAGCATGGATATCCACGCCTTTTATGACCGCTTCCTGCTCATAAAATTCCGGAACACAATTTTCGGTGAACCAGGCAAAGTGATCCCCAACGCAGGACTGGCCAGCTTCATAGCCAAAGTAGCCGGGGATGATGCCATCTTCAACATAGCCGCACATGCCCGGTACAGTGCGCTCCTGGTCGCCCAAAACCATGTGGCAGTTGGAGGTGCCCATGATGATGACCATCTTGCCCACTTCCGCCACCGCGGATGCCGGTACAGATACGTGGGCATCGACATTGGCGACCGCCACGGCGGTTCCGGGCTTCAAACCGGTCCATCCAGCGGCCTCAAGCGTTAAACCTCCCGCCCGTTCTCCCAGGTAGGCGATCTCCCGAGAAAGCTTCTCATCAACCAGATTCTCCAGGCGCGGATCGAGGGCCTTGAAAAACTCCTTCGGCGGGTAACCATCCTTCTTGGACCAGATGGCTTTATATCCCGCCGTGCAGTTATTCCGGGTTTCCACGCCGGTCAGCTGCCACACCACCCAATCAGCGGCCTCCATATAACGGTCGGCGGCTTCGTACACTTCCGGCGCTTCATCCAGGGTTTGCCAGACTTTGGGAACCAACCATTCAGAGCTGATCTTGCCCCCGTAGCGACTTAAGAAATCAAAGCCTAGCTCAGCAGCGATCTCGTTCAACTTGTTGGCCTCCGGCTGGGCGGCATGATGCTTCCACAGCTTGACCCAGGCGTGAGGATTTTTGCGGTATTCCGGTAAGATGCACAGCGGAGTGCCATCGGCCCTGGTGGGTAGCACCGTGCAAGCAGTGAAATCAATCCCCAAACCAATGACATCTTCTGGATCCACACCACTTTCTTCAAGAACAGCCGGAATGGTCTTTTTGAAGACCTCGATATAATCTTGGGGGTCTTGCAAGGCCCAGTCGGGCTCGAGCTGGAT
>DASQQR010000396.1:0-7407 GCA_035643335.1 Anaerolineales bacterium | reverse complement strand
GATCCAATCTGCGCATGGTTTGCCCGAGCAACAAGCGCCCGCCGAGAGAAAAATCCTTGTGTTTGACGGCCTGTTGGAGGTGACGTTGCGCACTTTCCAACCGGTCTCCTTCCAATCTCAACAAACCTAAATCAAAGTAAGCCGCAGGGTGTTCCAAACCTGCGTCAATAGCGTGTTCTAACTCGGCGGCAGCCTGTGCAATATCCCCCTGAGTCTGCAGATCCACCGCCTGGCCTACATACAGCATGATCTTGGTCTGATCCGCCTGTTTTGAGAACAGGACCTCTGAAGTCCCCTTCACAAGCGCCTGGAAGCCTCGCCTCTGAGCCGGACGTTGCTGGGCCTCATTTTCGGGCGAGCCCTCGAAGAGTATGCCCGCTAGAACAGCCAAAGCATTCTGCCGTGCCTCGGCGACCGGATCCAAGGCGGGTATAGACTGGGAGGGCTTCTCGGGTGCCGGCAACCGGCCCATCTGATCCGAAAGGGCGGGCTCACTTATGATCTGCGAGCGCGAAGGTTTTGGAAGCGGCTTAGAATCGCGAAGCATCGAAAGCGCCCGCCGAGCTTCTCCGCTATCCGGCGCGATCTGGAGGGCACGGTTGACGGCTTGGACGGCCTTCTCCATGTCCCCAGTATGCTGCATGAGGCTGGCCATGGCGATATACTCGGTCACGGCTTGCTCTTTGTGACCCAAGCGCTCATAAATCAGAGCTAACCTGGTATGAGCAGAAATATGCCTGGGGTTGACGCGGACAACCCGAGTCAAGTTTTCAATTGCCTTCTGCGGATCGCGTCTTTTCAAATATAACTCAGCAGCCCGCAACGAAATCCCGGGCACATGTTCGAGATCGCCGAGTTTTTCCGACAACTGGGCGACTTTTTCTAAAGGTAGCGGGTCTTCCGGAGTGGCAGCAGCCGCCTGAACGTAGTACTGTAAAGACTCCTGGTATTCTCCCATCTCAAAGAGCGCCAACCCCAGGCTGGTCAACGCTTTCGGGTGGTTAGGAATCACTTTCAGGGCCTGCCGGTAGTACTCGACAGCACGTTCCCAGGACTGATCCCAGGCTGCCGAATGGCCCTTGTTCATTGCTTGTTGAAACACCTCTTCGCGTCCACTCATAAGCTACTCCCTAGAAGTCAAACATGTGTCCGCTCAATGATTCGCCAAGTATGTGAAGAGATACTGAAATCTAGACTGGAACCATTTCATACCAGTTGGGTCCACTGCGCGCGTCGGTTTGCAGAGGAACATCCAGGGCATATGCCTGCCGCATTACCTTTCGGACCAGTGAGGCAGTCTCACGGAGTTCATCGTCCGGGCACTCCAAAACCAGTTCATCATGTACTTGAAGCAGCATTTTCGCCGATAAGCCAGATTCGCTTAGTGCCTGGGGTACCCTAAGCATGGCAATTTTCATGATGTCGGCGGCAGTACCCTGAATGGGTGCATTGATCGCTTCGCGTTCCTCCCGATTGCGGATATTTCGGTTGCGCTGGGTTTTCAGGCCCGGGAAATAACGCCGGCGCCCCAGCAGGGTTTCGACATAACCTTGCTGGGTCGCCTTGCGGCGCATATTATCAAGATAAAGCTTTACCCCTGGGAATTGCTGGAAGTAAGAAGCAACAAAATCCTCGGCTTCGGCCAAGGTCAGGTCGGTAGTTCGAGTCAGACCAAAAGGGCTCATGCCATAGATCAGACCGAAGTTGATCGCCTTGGCATGCCGGCGCTGCTCACTGCCAACAGAATCGATCGGGATACCATAAATTGCTGCTGCAGTAGTGGCATGAATATCCTGGCCAGCCCGAAAGGCATCCAACATAGCCTGATCCTGCGCCATATGAGCCACAATGCGGAGTTCCACCTGAGAATAGTCCACAGAGAGAAGTTGGCGGCCGCTATCAGCCACAAAAGCGCGGCGCACCTGCCGGCCAAGTTCAGTGCGAATGGGAATATTCTGCAAATTCGGATCCGACGAGGCGATACGACCCGTCACGGAACCGGTCTGGTTGTAGGAGGTATGCACTCGACCCGTTCGACGATTGACCTGTTGGGGCAGCGCGTCCACGTAGGTAGATTTGAGTTTGGACAATTCTCGATACTCCAAAATCCAATCTACAGCCACATGAGCACCACTCAGGGTCTCCAGCACACCGGCGGCGGTCGAATAGAATCCTGAAACGGTACGCCGCGTCCGATCCGGTGGAGTCAGGCCCAAGCGGTCGAAGAGCGCCTCCGAGAGCTGCTGAGGGGAGTTCAAGTTAAAGGGCTCCCCCACGGCCTCGAAAATCCGATCCTCGATGGCACTTAACCGCTGGTTCAGATCCTCCGACATCTTCCGAAGATAAGCGGTGTCCAAGGCAATCCCGGCCATCTCCATATCAGCCAGCACTGAGACCAAAGGCATCTCGATTTCTTCAAAGAGACGGAGCGCTCGCTTTTCGTCCATTTCCTTCTGCAGTTGGGGCATCAGCCGCAGGACGACCTCAGCGTCATCGGCGGCGTATGGGGCAGCGTCCGGGACCGCCACCTGCGCCATGTTTATCTGGTTTTTGCCTTTGCCAATGAGCTCCTCAATTTCGGTCATTTTTACGCCCAGCCGCACCCATGCAAGATTTTTCAATCCCAGGCTGCGACTGGTAGGATTTACCAACCATTCCGCGATCATGGTGTCAAAACCCAGGGGCGCCATCCGCAGGCCGTGACGGGCGAGCACCACGAAATCGTATTTAAGGTTATGACCAGCTTTCAGCAGTCGTGAGCGGGTCAAAGGTTCTCGGAGCGCGTCTCTCACGGTTTCCCATGGAAGCTGCTCCTGCGAATCGCTGGTATGCCCTACTGGGATGTAATAGGATGTGCCCTTCTGTAGCGCAAGGGAGATCCCCACCAGTTTTGCGGCCATCTGGTCTGTGGAGGTGGTCTCAGTATCAATTGAAAGGACGCGGGCATCTTGCATACGAGAAACCAGCTCGCCGAGAGCGTCAGGCGTAGTAATCACCTGAACCTGGATCTGGCTGCCAGTCTCAGGTGCTGCATAGATTTCCTCAGCTACTGGGAAAAGCGAAAGCTGGCGATCCTTATTCGGGAAGGTCTTCCCGTAAAGTTCCATCAGATTAGTCAAGCGTTCAAAGAGCGAGCGAAACTCCAATTCCCGGAACAGGGCTTCTACGCGTTTCGGGTCGAAGTGTTCGGAACGAGCGCTTTCCAAATCAATGGGTATATCCAGATCGGTCACAATCCGAGCCAGTTTCTGGCTCAAATAAGCCGAATCACGCCCTTCTTCGAGACGCTTTCTCAGGCCGGGAGTGAGGTCCTGCAGGTGAGCATAAAGTTCGTCAAGGGTCCCGTATTCCTGTAATAACGAAGCAGCTGTTTTCTCACCCACACCGGCCACTCCGGGGATATTATCAGATTTATCGCCCACAAGAGCTTTAAAATCCACAACCTGGTCGGGGCGCACGCCAAAATCTTCGGTCACATCGTTGGGCAAGTAATCCCTGGAATCCGACAGGGAGCGGCCTGGCAGGCTCACAATAGTGCGGTCGTCTACCAACTGCAGCAGGTCCCTATCTCCAGTGATAATCTTGACCCCGAGGCCTTGTTTCTCAAGCTTTTTGGAGACGCTGCCCAACACATCATCCGCCTCGTAGCCTTCCACCTCCAAGCGCGGGATATTGAAGGCATCCACCAATTGGCGCACACGCGCCATCTGAGAGGCCAAATCATCAGGCATCTTCGCGCGCGTGGCTTTATATTCGGGGAACAGATCATCCCTGAATGTTTTTCCGGTATCGAACACTACCACCAGGTATTCTGGGCGCTCTTGTTCCAAAAGGCGCAACAATACGCTGGCAAAACCGTACACGCCTGCGGTGGGTTCGCCGGCACGCGTGGTCCAACGGGCAGCTCCGCTGCCACCGGCGGTTAACGCAAAGTAAGTGCGGTACGCTAAAGCGTGTCCATCTATTAAATAAAGTGTCGGCGGCATTACATGAAAAGACCTTTAATCAGAATAATCAGAGTGTATCACGGCCTGAGAGTCACGGCAAGTATACATCAAACCGGCATCAGCCAGCGTTGTGGCCATCTGGGATGGCGGCTATCTGGGACGGCAGCCATCGCAGATGGCGGCAATCAGAGATTGCGGCAACCTCTGATTGCCTGGCAGAATTCGCCTCGCAATGATGGTTGCCTCGGACTTCAAGAAAAACCCTGACAGCCCTGCAAGATCCAGTTGACAATAAGTATTGATCATGATATTTTTCTCAATAGGATGGTCAAGGTCCCCCGGCTCTTCAGTGCTCCTTTCGTAGTTCTAATTCTCCTAAGCTTGACCGCTTGGGGGAAATCCGCTGCCTTCGCCCAGGAAGAAGAGCCTCCCAAACGCCAAACTACCATCCTGGTCCCCACGACAGGATACGAGTGGTGGCTGGTCCGCTGGGCAGGAAACCACATTATCTGCCAGCTATTTGTCGACCATGAGGGCGTACCCACAGGCGAAGATATATTAGCCGAATGCGGACAAGATATCTTCCAGGAATGGGAAGACACCCAGCCATGCAAAGAAGTCAATGAAAAGGGTGGAAATCTCAATAAGTGTGAAGGTGTGTATTTCCTCTTTATCGGCAGCAAACCAGGCGAGAGAGAAATCGTAATCGATTTACCCCCACCGACCGTGTTGGTCAACCTGGCAGGATGTATACTAAAACCACCGGAAAACATCTGTGAGCAGCTACCTACGTTGGTGCTGTCGGCTGAAGAACCTTTGCCGAACGAGCACATCACCGCGATCCACGCCATCATGGATGGGACGGCGATAAATTGCGAGTCGGCAACTTGTGATATCCCTTTGTCCCCGACCCCCCTCCAGGGCGTCGAGATAGAGTTCTGGGCTGACTCGAGTTTCGGTGACTCCACCCAGCACTATACCGCCCTGGTAAGGGTACTGGACACCGGTGTGTCTCCCACTCCAGTAGGTGCAGGGTGGTTCGTAGACGTGCTCAGTACTCAGTGGCAAGGTCCCCAGCCTGATAGCTGCGCACAGGTGTGGGATGCATTTCCACCGCTCGGGAATCCACCATTCTGGCTGGCAACGCCTGCGAATGAGGATTTGCTGGCGAGTGGTGAACCTTATCACTATCTGGCGGGGCGATTAATCGCCCACGGACTCGTTGATGCCGGTGACTGTCCTGGCGGCGGCCTGCTGCCAAACGGTTATGCCAACGCCTGTGGAGTGGACAAGGCTGCCCCTATGGTTGAACTATGGCAGAATCAGTTCGATCCACGCATTCTGAACGTCGCTCAAGACACCAACCTGCCCGCACAGTTGTTGAAGCGTTTATTCGCTCAGGAAAGCCAATTCTGGCCCGGGGTCTTCAGAGTCGCGAAGGAATATGGATTGGGGCAGCTAACCGATCAGGGAGCCGATACTGTGCTTCTCTGGAATCACTCATTCTTCGATCAATTCTGTCCTCTGGTTTTGGACGAGAGCGTATGCAACCTTGGCTACCTGCGAATGGAAGACGAGGAACGCGCTATCCTGCGAGGCGCATTGGCTGTCGAGGTCAATTCGGATTGTCCCGAGTGCCAAAGTGGCATCGATCTGACCAACGCCGATTTCAGCATCATGATCTTCGCCCAGAGCTTGTTGGCAAACTGCTCTCAGGTCAGCAGGACAGTGTTCAACGCCACCAACAACTCGCCCGGTGCGGTCAGCACTTATGAAGACCTGTGGCGGTTTACGTTGGCCAACTATCATGCTGGCCCAGGATGCCTGGCTTTCGCGCTGTATACCACTGAACAGCGTCGTGAGCCATTGGACTGGGAACATGTTTCCACCCACTTTACCCCAGCTTGCCAGGGCGCCGTGGATTACGTTGAATTAGTGACCAAATAAGGATTATCTCAGAAAACTGTGGGCTGTGGGTTCGAAATGCACTGGCAGTGCATTTCGAACCCACAGCCCACGAATAGCACTATTCCAGATCGCGGACCAGATCCAGAAATTCGTCCCATTCCTCTTCGAAGAAGTGAAGGGTCACATTGTTGAGCTCCAGATGGTAGGTAGTCTCACCATCGGGCTCATCGGCGCGCCAGGCCAAATAATTATCGGTCTCGGCGATCGTTTCCGTCTTGACGTTGGGATCCTCATCAGACATGATTCCACCTTTCTTCCGCTAATTATGGCGGGGGGAGTACAAACCAGGGACTGACAAAACCACCCAGGTAGCGCACCTCGAAGTGCAGATGGGGTCCAGTAGAATGCCCCGTGCTGCCTGCTATGCCAATATACTGGCCCTGAGAAACGCTGGCACCACAACCAACACTCACCTGGCTCATATGAGCGTATAGAGTTTGGTATCCATTTCCATGGTCTATCATGACCATATTTCCATAACCACCGAGGGCGGGGCCAGCGAAAACGACCACCCCACTGTCGGCCGCATATACTGCTGCACCGGCGCCGGCGGCGATATCTATCGCCAAGTGACCAGACCAGTAATCGTTTCCGGAAAGATAATGATTGGCGGCCGGCCAGACGAATGTACCGGTTCCATAGGCTCCATCGTAACTGCCGGAACACGCGCCAGCGCCATACAGGGAGCTGGAAACGCCGGCATTGCCGCGCGGGATGGTCGGGACAATCCATTGCCGGTATTCTCGATGTCCGCCTGGAACCATGATCACCTGGTCGGGTTCAAATTGGGGATCAGTCAGGTCCAACTCATTGCCCGGCCAATTAACGATGTCTTCAGGCTTGGCTTCAAAGCGGTCAGCCACACTCTGTAAACTATCCCCTTCTTTCCATTCATAGAGGACACCATCCACGGGGGGGATCTGCAATTCCATGCCCAGAGATAGGAGGTCCGGGTTGTCGTTGAGCTGATCGTAATTGGCCCATAAAACCGATTCAGGTTTTAAGCCAAAAGTTTGGGCAATGCCAAAGACTGAATCCCCTGTATCAACGGTGTAACTCTGCACATCCTGGCGCGGCCGGTTGGGAATAATAGTGTGAAGCGAAGCGTGCCGCGAGATCGCCATGACCGGCCCAGACTCCTGCAGGGATGGCATGGACAGATTCAGGTTATCACCCTCAGTTGGCTGGGAAACCGGCTGCTGGACAGCTGCCAGCGCGGGTTCCGTTGACGAGGTTGGAACCGTCCACGTACGCCACCCTAAGTAAACGGCAAAAGTTGATGCAGCCAGAGCGAGACACCAAGCTCCCCAAGACTGCCAGCGCTCCCCCGAGCCAGGCGCGGGAGAGGGTGTTTCACTCACAATTGTGCCTCTTGCAGAGTCTCCAAGAATTCTAAGTTGTCCTCCGTACGGCTCAGCCGCTGCGAGATCGCTTCAGTAGCCGTGGCGGGATCCATGCCAGCGCCATGCGGCGGGGAAGTAATCATCTGGTC
>DASQQR010000395.1:0-3791 GCA_035643335.1 Anaerolineales bacterium | reverse complement strand
CCAACAGCTTGGCTACCCCATCCACGCATACCAGGGAGAGAAGAATACGCCCCTGGTGCGGGCGTTTCTGGCTGCGATCCGGGAGCGGGGCGGAAGACCCAGGTTCCTGCTCAAGAGCGGAACGGCGGATTTGAACATCGTGGCCCCGGCTTGGGGTTGCCCAGCGGTGGCGTACGGGCCGGGAGATTCGTCGCTGGATCACACGCCGGAGGAACATATTTCTTTGAGCGAGTATGGCCGGGCGGTTGAGGTGCTTGGGGATGCTCTGTCCCGGCTGACCCGATAGAAGCCTTCAGACCAGCCGGGCTGGAGATCGAAGTGATCTCCACCCGGCCGGTCTTTACCCAGGCCGCGCCGGTATGGCGAGGGAGGTGTTTCGCCTACCCCTGGTGTTGGATATTCGATTGTTAAAGTGCAGGTGCGACCCGTTCGTCTGAAATGGTGCATGTAACACCAAGGAAGGCGGCTAAGATCGTGAACGAAAGGATCGGCGATCTGTGACAACTGTGTGTCCATATAGGTGAAGGGATCTCCATTAGGCGGGGATCAACAACTCCTATTCCCGAAGTGGACGGGTAAAGCGACACCCAACAGCAGAGGAGTGGTTCTCAAAAGCTGGAGTGCATGGGTGTGAAGGCGGTAAGTCCTGAACCAGACAGGGCCACCCCGCCGAGCGAGTGGTTATGAGGAACACAATCAAGGTATGCGAAGGCGTCGTAATAACAAACCTGCCAACGCTGGTATGCCTTCGGGCAGGCAGGCCCAAAAGGGAATGGAACTGGGAATGGCTGTACAACTTGCACGTGTGCAGTATCCACTCGGAAGGGATGCTTGCATCCCAGCATCCCCCAGACCCGGCGTACAGTACCCCTCTAACACCACGCAAAATGGACACATGGAACGGGATAACCCTTCTGAGGCTCTCGGAGAAAAACGAGCAGGTAACCAACCGCATGTCTCAGAGGGAGAGGATGGCTCAAAAAGCTAAGGCCGGATGGAAACATCCGGATACGCTGACGTGAGCCCGGTGTATGGGAAGGTAAAGGTGCAGGAAGAGCTTGGGTCTTATGACAGATGCAAAGACGCATACTGAAGACTGGAAGACACTCCCCTGGAAGAAATACCGGCGGGAAGTCTACCGGCTCCAAAAGCGCATTTACCGAGCCTCACTCCGAGGGGATCGGAAGCAAGTCCACAATCTACAGCGGCTGCTCCTGCGATCCTGGTCAGCCCGCTGTCTGGCTATACGGCAAGTCTCACAAGACAACCGGGGAAAGCGCACGGCTGGTGTCGATGGGATAGCCAACCTGACCCCAAAGCAACGGCTGGCTTACGCCCAACGACTAGGAAAGCTAAAGGCGAAGGCCGACCCGGTACGACGAGTTTACATACAAAAGCCGAACAACCCCGCAGAGAAAAGGCCCCTGGGAATACCCACCATGTTCCAGCGAGGGCTGCAAGCACTGGTGAAACTGGCGCTGGAACCTGAATGGGAAGCACGTTTTGAACCCAACTCGTATGGGTTCAGACCGGGACGCTGTGCCCAGGATGCAATCGAAGCGATCTTCATTTGCATTGGCAAACATCCGAAGTACGCACTGGATGCAGACATCGAAAAATGCTTCGATCGGATCGATCACCAAGCCCTGGTCGCCAAGCTAAAGACGATCCACCCCATTGAGCGGCTGGTGAGAAACTGGCTAAAAGCGGGTGTGATGGACGAAGGAAAGATGATCTTCCCTGAAGCAGGCACACCTCAGGGTGGAGTAGCATCCCCTTTGTTGGCGAATGTAGCCCTCCATGGGTTGGAGCAACACCTGGCAGAAGTATGTACCCATACCAAAGCACCGCTGGTAGTTCGCTATGCCGATGATCTCGTGGTTCTGCATGAAGATTTGGATACACTTCTCGAACTAACCGGACATGCCGAAAACTGGCTCAGAGAAATCGGATTACAGTTCAAGGTTAGCAAAACACGCCTCTGCCACACCTTGGAAGAGCGGGAAGGTCAGGTGGGTTTTGATTTCCTGGGCTTCACGGTAAGGCAATATCGGGTGGGAAAACACCGCACCCATACCTATCGAGGCAAACCGGGCTTCAAGACGATCATCAAGCCCAGTCAAAAAGCCCAAAAGCGGCATTTGGCTAAAATCCGGGAGATCATCCGGAAACACCGCGGCCAGGCTCAGGCAGCGCTCATAGCAGAACTCAACCCCCTCATCCGGGGATGGGCTAATTACTACCAAGCCTGTGTCGCCAAAAGGGCCTTCTCCAGAGCCGATGCACAGATATATCAGAAACTGGCTCAATGGGCCGCTTTTCGTCACCCTGACAAAGGGGCGAAATGGCGCTATCTTCGCTACTGGAAACGCACCAATGGGCGCATCGATTTCAGCGATGGAGCCGCTGTCCTGACCAAACATGCCGACACGAAGATCCACCGGCACATAAAGGTAAGGGGAAGAAAGAGCCCATTCGACGGGGATTGGCTCTACTGGTCAGCACGGCTGGGACGAGACCCCAATAAGCCCCCCAAAATTGCGAAACTGCTCAAACGCCAAGAGGGCAAATGCCTATATTGTGGACTACGCTTCAGGGCAGAAGATGTCCCGGAAATCCACCATCGGGATCGAAACCGGTCGAACTACGCTTACTCGAACCTGGCGCTTCTCCACGGACATTGTCATGACCAAATTCACTCCGAGAAAGTGTTCCTGTGACAAGGGCCCATACACTGAAGAGCTGCCTGACCGGAAACGATCACGGGCAGTTCGGGAGTGGCGGTGGGGCGGGCGACTGCCCCACCGACCATAACGTTGAACCGCTGAAGCGCTGATTTTAATGATTACGCTGAGGCGGGCGGTGGACGGTGGACCGTGGTCTATGCGCGAGGGCGGGCAGAGGCGCAAGCGTTGCTCTAATAGAATTCCAGATATATGGGATAGCGGCCGTGGGCGCCGAGGCCTTTCTTGACGGGATCTCGAACGGTGCCGAGCAGGAAGAGGATGCTCAATAATTGCCAGGTACCCTGGAGGGCGGCAGGAAGCTTGACGTGCAGGTCGTGCAGCCCGGCGCCGACCTCGATGGTGCCGTCGTGGATGGCGGTGGGGAAATCGATGCCACCGCGGTCACGCAGGTCGAGCATGATGGCTCTTTGGATGCGCTCGAACAGGCCCGTGCGGCGCCATTTGTGGTAGCGGCGGTTGCAGGTCTGCCAGGAGGGGTAGCTGGCGGGCAGGTCCTCCCAGGGGCGCGCCCTGGCGAGCTTCCAGAAGATGCCCTCCAGGACGGCGCGCTCGTTGATGCGCGGGCGGCCGCGGGTGGCTGCGGAGGGTGGCGGAGGGATGAGGGGTTGGATGACTTGCCATTGTTGGTCGGTGAAGCGCATTGGGAACCTCCTGGATTCAAGATTTAGGTTTGATGATTTGCGATTTTTGATTGATGAGCCTTCGATCTAGCCGAGGGCGTTTTGCTGCGCCTGGGTTTCGATACGGCGTAAGAATGCCTACCCTTCGACGGGTTTCGATACGGCCTGCAAAGAACGCAGGCCTACTCAACCGGCGCTTAACCGGCGTTCGGGGGATTTTTGAGTGAAAAAAATTTAAAAAACTTTGTTCGAGGACCAAGTCAGATTCTTGCGATTTTAGTACGAGTTTTCTGGGGCTATTGTGGGTTATTGGAGGATTTTCCACGTTAGTTGTTGGAGGAACAAATGCTTTGGATGAGGAACAAATGCCAGCGGTTGAAGGTGGGATGGACCGTGGACGATGGACGGAGCCGGTGGCTGACTG
>DASQQR010000394.1:0-2773 GCA_035643335.1 Anaerolineales bacterium | reverse complement strand
CCAGGGGGTGGCCGCGGCTGCGTTCGACCCTCAGCGGGTAAAAGCAGAGCATCTAGTTGCGGCTGTATCTGCCGCTGGGAATGACGGCCGCCATCATTACTCGGCTCATTTGCTTGAGCAAATGCCTGCCGGACAGGCGCTGCGTTGGTGAGAGGGGGATGAAGGGAAGTGAGATAGGAGAAAAACATTCCTTAAACGTAAGCATCTGGACCGGGGGTCCTCACGTATTGTTCAACCAGGCGGTGGGCGCCTTGCTCGCAGGCTTGCCCGGGATTGAACTGGCCGGCACGTCCGAAGACGCAAGTTTATTGCCGCGCATACAAACCGGGGCAAACATGGATATCGTGCTGGTGATGCTCCCCCAGCCGGTCGATTTCGAAGTGATAACTGATTTTTGCCAACAGCACCCAGAGTTGCGGGTGCTGTTGCTTTCCTTGGATTGGACCCTTTCCCAGGTCCAGGCCGCCTTACAGGCCGGAGTCATTGGTTGTCTTTCAGCGGACATGAGCGCCGAAGATCTAGGAAACGCGCTGCGCCAGGCGGCGCGGGGAGAGATCACCCTTTCGCGTGAACTTCAAAAAAGCTTGATCATGATGCTGGCTGAGGAAAGACGGACTGACAAGCTTTCTTTTGAGGATCTATCACTCCGCGAGAGAGAGGTTCTCATGCTGGTCTGTGAAGGCTTGAGCAACAAGCAAATTGCCCAACGCCTGTATCTAAGCGTACGTACGGTGGAAAACCATTTGTCGAATATCTACACCAAGTTGGAGGTTGAATCTCGCACCGAAGCTGCTGTCTTGGCCTTGCAGCAAGGTTGGATTCCAGCCAATTAGGTGGAAACACCTAAGCGCGCATAGGCGAGCCAGCGCTTACCTCCCTTCATTAATCCGGTTACATTTAGAGCGCATGCTGGAAGTTTATCGTTATGGAACAAGCATCTCTGGAATCCGAAAATGCACCCAAAACCCGATTGGCTATATTGCGCACTATGGGTTCGCTGCACGCAGAACCATTGGGATATGACCTGGACTGTTTGCGCAAGATTATTCTGGATGTGGGGCCGGACCTGCTCTGCGCCGACATCACGCGTGAGGATTGGGAAAACAACGCGCTTTCCAATACCACGCTGGAGGTCAGGGAAGCTCTGGCGCCCGTTATAGAGATGAGCGACACTGTGTTGGTGCCCGTCGCACCGAACCAAGATCTGTTTTCGGATTATAAGGCCCCACCAGGTTGGCGGCGTGTCCTGTCAGGCTGGTTTGGACATCTCTTGCAATGGGGCCAACGGGTGGCGAACCGCCCCGAGGCAATTCATGGCCTGGCCTTTGACGCTTTTTGTCACACAGTCTGCGCGCTGACGGAGATGACCTGGACGAAGGCTGACCAATCTGCCTACCAGGTGCGTACACAGGCTTTGGCTGAGAACATTCTGCAAGCTGTACAGCGGGATCCTGGAACTCGGGTGCTGGTGGTGATTCAGTGCCAATGGGAACACACTTTGGAACCGATTTTGAAGCGCAAGGCGGACTGGCTGGAGATCGTGGACTACTGGGAACTTTGAATCGCCGAGATTGAGCCAATATGGCCAGGGACCCAGCGCCCGATTCGATCCGAGCACAAAGAGATTGCAGCCTATGTGCTCACCGAGGATGGTCGCGATTTCATTGCTATGTCCAATATCTGTACGCACCTTGGTTGCCGGGTCCGTTGGGTATCCGACCGCGAGCGATTCTTTTGTCCGTGCCACAATGGCGTGTTTGATCAGCAGGGCAATGTCCTTACTGGTCCGCCTCCGCGACCTTTAGATCGCTACGAGATCAGAATTGAGAATGAACAATTGTAGGTTGGGAGACTGTATCCAGTTGAAGGCTAAAGGTTTCAATTAAATTGCTGACTTATTTTCTCACGCTATGGAGGTGAAAGATGACCAACAAACTTGACTTTCGGGCGTTTGCGATCACGCTGTTTCTTGTCGGGCTGGTGAGCTACGTACTGTGTATAGCCGGCGACCTGTTGTTTGATTGGACGATGTACCAGGTTTGGGCTCCTTTGCTGCCTGGCTTTACCTGGCCGCTGACCCCGGTCGGTTTTACCATCGGCCTGATCTGGCTGGTGTTATATAGCCTGTACGGAGCGGCGATTATCGTCTGGCCATACAATTTGTTTGTCCGGCGTGAATCAGCATAAATCCTGTACTCTCCTCACTTGGCGGGTGGGCAGTCCCGGCTAGCTTCCCGCCCGTTTTTGATTCCTGCCAGGCACCGTCTCAAACCACTGCGACTTTTCGCCGCACGCAACCACTTTGCCAATCACGATCATGGCAGGCGTCGTGAGTCCCCTTGTCCGTTCGACAATGTCGGCCAGGTTGCCGATTTTAAGCCTCTTAATCCCTCTGATTAATCTTTAGAGGAAGTTCCAATTCCACGCGCGTGCCTTCGCTCGGCGTTGAGCTGATCTCCAGTCGGGCGCCTATCAGATCCGCGCGCTCATCGCGCTCCTCCACCAGATTACGCATCGTCTGGCGGTGCAACTGCAGACCACCAAGGGCGATCAGAAGCACCAGCAGCGTCAGAGGTAGGATGACAATGACGAAAAGTTGTGGGGCGAGATCTCGCAGGGAGAAGCGCGACAGGTCGGCTACTGCACTTCGGACCGATTGGGCATCCCTAGGTCCGGCGGTAGCCATCCTAGAGAGACGGCCCGCATCACCGCCTCAGTGCGGCTGGAGGCGTTCAGTTTGGTAAAGACCTTTGCCAGATGTCCCTGCACCGTG
>DASQQR010000393.1:0-3800 GCA_035643335.1 Anaerolineales bacterium | reverse complement strand
TCGTACTCGCGCATTTCTTCGCGCAATCCAGTGATCTTGCTGATCCACTGGTCATATACACTGGCCATGCTCAGGTAATAGAGTGCGTGCCCCAAGGGCACCAGGTCGTAAATGTAATAATCGTAATCGCCGGCCACAACGATATCCACTACTTGGTCGAAAATCGCCGATTCTTCCATGGCTGGTTCAGCGGAGGCAGCCTGGATATAGGATTCGATCTCGTCGGGGATCTCCTGCAAGCCATACATATTCAGAATCTTCTGGCGTATTTCGTCCTGATAGGCTTTGATGTGCTGGTCGGCGTCGATTTCCTGGGCAAATAGGTTTGGCATGATCTCTACCGCTCCTTTGCCGAAAATGTCCCTCTGAAAGATATCCGATAAAGAAGCCTGTGGGTCGACAGAGAAGACCAGCACTCGTTTGCCTTGTTGGGCGAGCCAATAGCCGGTCGCAGCCGAAAAAGTGGTTTTGCCCAGTCCCCCTTTGCCTCCGAACATGATATAGCGCCGTTCTGGATTTTCACGGAAAACTTTTGCTAAGGACATTGAATTCGCCTCACGCTAAAGCATCTACGAGATCTTTCTCACGCAGCATGCGTCTTTTCCAGGTAGCGATCTGCGGGACGACGTAGGGGAGCAATCGCAGGGAGTAATAGGGTGGTAAAATCGGCACTCCTAATAGATCTCCCATTGTGATGAGGATAAACAGGTGCTCCATACTTCCACGCGTCTTTAAAGCCTGTCGCGTGGCTTCGTGGGAGGCCATCCCATAGACAAAATCGGCCAAGTTTGCCACGGTCTTCTGCCAGAAAGATTTTTTTTCTTCTTCGGTCATTTGTCTAACTCCTGTATGTCGGATGTATTATTGCCTTATCGCAATAAACCGGGTTTATTGGACCAAGATGTGCCTTTTCCGTATCTTGAGTCTAGAATGTTACTCTGATGGTTTTCTTTGTCCCATAGTAGCGATATAATACCATGCTGTTTACAACTTGTCTTCAGATGCAACCGGTATCGAGAGCATTTCTGCGACGTGGTCGGCCAACCGGATTATCTCACTGCTGTTTAATACTCGAATTTCCCGTCCCGCCCGGATTAACACGACCGGGTAGGCGCGCAGGTGATAACGAAATTTCAAGATAACTCCGCGTAAAGAGAGCGGTTCAATCCATTGCATCGTTATCCTGCGCGGGTAGCGGCGCTTGAGGTAAATCAGCGTGCGCCGCAACTGCTCCGCCATTGTGTGTGGATCTGAAACCTTGTCTTTGAGGCCGGCTTCAGTAAAGATTTGATCTAGAAGGGTAAAGCCAATCGGCGTGTGTTGGGTTAACTCCTCAGAAGGAGCGATGACAAGCAAGTCAATCACTGGCTACCGATCTTGGGCATGGGGGATAAGCACAAATAACCTGTGAAACGGGATCCCATATATTGTATCATGCAAGATCTGAATTATGTCCCGAATTTCGCGAGCTTTAGACTAGATGCCGTTTGATCAGCTTGGAGATCTGTTCTTCATCAAGGCCGTGATATTTTTCATCTTCAACTACGAAAGTAGGATATTTGCGTACACCTTGGCGCAAGGCCCTCCACATCGCCTGCGGGGACTGGGCATCTGTGATCTTAATTACTAGCTGGCCAGCAAAGCGCTCTGCCAGATCGAAGATAACTTCGGATAAACGCGCCCATTCATCCATCCACTCAGGTGGGTAAGACTCGAGATCGGATTGGTGAACTTGACCGCCGATGCCAGCACCATCGATGAACACCTGGCAATGCTTACAGTGGTCCATGCTTCCCAAAACGTGGGCGACCACTTCGACTTCTAATAGATCCTTTTTGGTCACGATTATCTCTCACCAACAAATTGTTTCTGATTCGGATACAAGCAGGGGAGGGCCCATGAAACGGACCCTCCCTATGGATTCGACTACTAAGGACGGTTACACCGATATTGATTCTTGTTTCAATCAGTCACCTGCTGCCGCTGGCGCAGTAACCGTGCGGGCCTGGTTGAAGGCACGAACTCCATCGATGAACAAAATCACAGCTGCAACCACCATGTAGAGACCAAAAGCCGCTGAGATAATGTTACCGATGAGGAAACCTGGACTCAGTTCGCTAGCAGTGATGATGCCCTTATAGATTGCATTATAGACCGCCGTGTAGAGCAGAGCAGCAACTGTGGTGATGTACATGAACATGCCGGGCCAAAAAGCCCAATTGTACGGCTTGGCTTGCTGAGCCAGCCAGATGGCTACCAGGAGCAAGGCCATGCCGGCGAAGAGCTGGTTGGAACCACCAAACAGTACCCAGATCCACTGCCAGAAGCCGAATACGATGATGAACAGCGTCAGCAGGACAGCGATCAGAGTGCCAACGTGAGCATTCTTGAAGGCTGGAACCTTGTCCCCAAGGAGTTCAGCGCTGGCCACCCGCATGAAGCGCAATACCAGCTGCATTACGGTCACCGCCATTACGGTCAAGAATACCGCACCAACGGCGCCGCCCAACGCAGACGGGATGCCAATCACACTCAGGAATTGGGCCATCCCACCGGCAAATACGCCCGCCGCGCCAGCGGTGAGCCTGAAGCCCTGAGCGGGATCATACATTCCAGCCGCGACACCGATGGTGGCAGCGAAGACGACTGACAGCACTCCAAGAACAGCTTCCGTATACATGGCCCCGCCGGCGACGGGGAGCGTATCGGTCTCTTTCTCGAGCTGGCGAGCGGTACCCGAGGTGGACACCAGCGAATGCCAGCCGGAGACCGCCCCGCAGGAGATCGTGACGAACAAGATCGGCCAGATCGGGCCCAATTGGGGTTGGAAGGCAGTAACGAAGGCTGGGATGTCAAAGCCTGTGTTCACGGCTCCCGTGAAGGTTGCAATGAGGATGCCGATGAGCGAGCCAATGATCCCCAGAAACACAAACCAGAATGAGGTATAGTTCACCGGCTGGGCGAAGCGCCAAATGGGCAGCACAGAGCCAAGATAGCAGAAGGCCAGCATGACAATGCCCCAGAACAAAGCTGCCCAAGTCATGTCGCCATACCCCAGGGGACGGGAGAACAGCACGCCCGTTTCCGGATTACCTGCCAAACCATTGATGCCGCCAACGATGTTTTGTGCGAACTGTGTGGTACCAATGTAGATGCCGACGAGAGCAAGCAGAACGGTGACGATGGTTGTGACCAACAGATCCATCTTCCAGCGATAGGTCATCTGCCCGGCTAAGACACCTGCTACCGTCAAGAGCAGGAAACCAATTGCCACAGTTTTCCCAGCCAGCAAGGGAGCAATGATGGCGCCAAATGCACCCATGATGAGCAGCAAGTAGATATACAGGAAGGACAAGAGAAGACCTCGAGCTCTTGGGGAGATCAGCTTGTAGGAGAGCCCGCCCATGGTCATCCCTTCGTTACGCATTGCCAACATAGCGGAAGCGTAGTCCTGTACCCAGCCGATGACGAATACTCCCACAATGAGCCAGAGGATGGAAGGTAACCAACCAAATTGAATGGCGGTGATCGGTCCAACAATCGGACCAAGGGCGGCGATGGATTTGAATTGGTAGCCAAACAATACGCTGGCGCTGGCAGGCATGAAGTCCACACCATCATTGTACATTCTGGCTGGAGTAGCACGATTGGGGTCAGACTGGATGATATCCCGATCAACGCGGCTGGCGTAGTATCGGTACCCCAGCATGACCACGATTATTGTGATTACTAGAGCGGCGAGTGCCATAGTAATAACCTCCTCGAAATGTTTATCGGATGATCAAAAAGAAGAAATCAGA
>DASQQR010000392.1:0-9292 GCA_035643335.1 Anaerolineales bacterium | reverse complement strand
AGGGCTAAGGAGGTTTCATTATCCGATTGGGTGTTGACTGATATGTGCTTTGCTCCCCTGCGTTCGAATTGTGCCAACATATCCCGAAGGACCGCGTAACCAATCCCGATGCTCTGATAATCGGGGTGAACTGCAAGCCTGGCCAAATGCCCACCGAGATGGTTCGCAGTGCTAATTTCGTAAGCAATAATTTTTTGGTCCATTTCGGCGACCGTAGCAACTGCGGCCTGGCGATAGGCAAGTTCCAATGCCTGGCGAGAATTTCGCCAGAGCGGTTTGAATGCCAGATGGTCGAGCGCTTCCACATGCTCCAGGTCATCCAAATTCATGGGCCGGATAGTTATATCCTGGGCTTTGCGTTCCGGTGGTAAAGCATTCCCCTTCCACAAGAGCATGATCACTTCGGTTGTAGGAATAAAGCCACTGGCTCGCAGCAGTTTGGCAAACCACTCTTGTAAGGGAATCGCAGCCACCCGTATGCCCTCATCACTACTTGCCAGCCGAGCCCGGGCTAGGGACCATAGAGCGCTCCAGGCTTCCTTGGCGTTGATATCGGAGGAAACCGCAAACAAACGGATCCAGGCTATTCCCGGAGGATCCGGTGGGCAGGCGAGGGCAGCAATTAAATCGCGATCATTGTCGGCAACCAGGTAAGGCTCGGATCCTATCCAATCCAGAGGAGGTCTCCAGTCAAGATGACGGTGTACCAGGGCTTCAAAATGAATTAGATTTGCCAGTTTCTGGCGATCTTCCTCTCTTACGGTTCGAATGGATGAACTGATTTGTGCGACCATCAATGGTTCATAAATTTAAAAGGTAATTGCAGCAATTTTCGCAGCATGCGTTGCTTTAGAGTAGGATGTTTTACACCGTTCAATCCTGCTTGCATCGTTGCCAAAGCCTCGAGTTGGCGGCCGCGCCGCAATTGAAGCGCTGAAAGTGCCTGCATAACCGATACGCGCGTCTCTTTATCCTCGATTTGGTCGAGTATTTCGGCACAGCGTTCGTAGGCATCGATGGCCTCGTCGAGCCGTTTTAAGCCCTCCAGTGCCGCGGCTTGATTTCCCAATGCCATCGCTTGGCGGCGGATGTCACCAGCTCCTGCAAAAATTTCATCTGTGCCCAGAACAGCGTCCAAGGATAGCTGGGCTTCACCGGCCTGGAGAAGTGCGACGCTGCGGTTGTTCGCCATTTCCGCCGAACTTAGATGATCTCCAGCCGATTTGTAGCTTGCAGATGCAGCCTCAAAAGCATTTGCCGCAGCCAAATAATCACCTCGATTGTAAGCCGCTTGACCCTCCGCAGCCAACTGCTGTGGCGAAGGTATTTCAATCATTGTACGACCTCTGCTCGAAGTAATAAAGCCCAGAAATGTTTACACTGTGGCTTCGAAAGTCTACGTCTATAATGTGATTTCCAATAGTCCTTCAGCGACCGCCCGCAGCTTTTCCACAGACATCTGACTGAGTCGTTGGGCGATCTCCAAATACGGGCGATTAATCGGCTTAGTGACGAAATCTTGCAATTCTCGCGGAAGGTTGGTGATCTCCTGCAAAAGTCGCTGTTGCCGCCTCCACTCACCAATGGGGCCTCGATTGTCCAGGAAGTCGGCAATAGGCCGATCCAGTGTCCTCGCCAGGGCTTCCAATTCGGGCAGTGGTATCGCTTGTTCGCCAAATTCATACGTTCCCAGCTTGCCGTCAGGTATGCCAGCGTGTTCTGCAAGTTCTTCGAGGGATAGAGCTGCCTGATTACGGGCCTGCCTCAATCTCGCTCCGATCATACGGTTGCGGAGCGCCATCAGCCTTTCTAGATCCTGGATGACCCCGCCAGGCTTTGCCATGACTTGATTCTCTTGTCCCAAGAAATACTCTAGAGGCAGCTTTAAATAGAATGCCAGGGCTTCGATGTCGGGCAACGAAGGCGCTTTCTCGCCCATTTCATATGCTTCGAAGTCATCCGGCGAGGCTTTTATGGCCCGAGCACATTCCTCGGGGCTCCTGCCCGATTCTCGCCGGGCATTACGGATGAGTACCCCCAGTTTCTTCTTTCGAATTGTAATTGCCAATGGACTGGTTGCCATATCAAAACCCTCTGTTGTCTCGCTCAGGGCTCGAAGAATTCATGTCTCAACACCAAATCAGCCCCTGCGGCGGTTAGCACTCAGGATTTCGGCAATGCTCGCACCGAATACTTCTGGTTTAAGTTTGAATCCAGCGGCCTCCAATCGTGGGCCGAATAATGGGCGGATACCAGTCGGTTTTAGCTCTCCGATCACTTTCCCGTCCTTATCAACCCCAGTCTGCTTGAAGGAGAAGATATCCGTCAATACAACGGTATCGCCTTCCATACCGGCGATTTCGGTGATGGAGGTGACTTTGCGCGAACCGTCCCCAAATCGGGTTTGCTGCACGATTAAATCCACTGCAGAGGCGATTTGCTCGCGGATGACCTTGACTGGCAAATCCATCCCTGACATTAAGGTCAAGGTCTCCAGGCGGGAGATAGCATCCCGAGCCGAGTTTGAGTGCAAGGTGGTCAACGACCCGTCATGACCAGTATTCATGGCCTGAAGCATATCCAATGCCTCACCGCCGCGCACCTCGCCCACCACAATACGATCCGGCCGCATTCGTAAGGCATTGCGTACTAAATCACGGGTAGTTACCTCTCCTGTACCATCAAGGTTTGCGGTTTTCGTCTCCATCCTGACCACGTGCTCCTGACGCAGTTGGAGTTCGGCCGCGTCTTCTATAGTGACGATGCGTTCTCCTTCAGGGATCAGCGAAGATAAAAGGTTAAGCAAAGTTGTCTTTCCAGAACCTGTGCCACCGGAGATGATTATGTTCAGCCGCGCAGCCACGCAAGCACTCAGAAACTCGATCATATTCTCGGTGATCGAACCCAATTCCACCAGCTCTTTAAGCCCCAGGCGTTCTTTGGCGAACTTGCGGATTGTTATCGAAGGCCCGTCAATGGCAACAGGCGGGATGACTGCGTTTACTCGGGAGCCATCCGGAAGCCGTGCATCGACGGTAGGCGAATCCGCATCCACGCGCCGGCCCAGGGGTAGGATGATCTTGTCTATTAATTTCAGGACTTGATTGTCATCGCTGAAAGTTATGTTGGTTTTGACCAACTTTCCGTCACGTTCAATGTAAATCTTTTTGGCGCCATTAACCATGACTTCGGTGATTTCGGGGTCGTCCAGGAGAGCTTGTATCGGCCCATAGCCCAGCAAATCATCGAGCACGTCCCGGAAAATCTGTTTGCGGAGACTGGCTGCCAAATTGAGCCGTGTGCGGGCATACAATTCCTGCAGGCGTTGGGGAACTACCTGATCCCGCTCATCCGGCGGAGGTGGATTAACCTCCAGGTCTTGCTGCAATGTAGCACTCAGGTAGCTTTTTACTTTTTCAATGTCCGGCGGCTGGATCTTTTGGTTTGACGGTTGAGATGAGTTTGTCACAATTAATCTTCGGCCTCCTGCAGCTGGCTTTCATCACCTTCCTCGTGGGGCAACAGCCAAATAATATGATCCCGGTTGATGGTTACAAAATCCGATTTATATAGTATTTCGCCGTTATCCTTGAATATCGTAGCATCCGTCACGGCGATGAATGGATCAGAATGATTTAATTCGTCAATTAGGCGGTTTTGTCTGTGCATATAAACGGTGCCGTATATGCGGCAGCGCTCGGTTTGAATTGTTGCCGGGATACTATCTTTGAAAACGATATCCGAAAAGATTTTTCCTTTTGAGGTGAATTGAATGCTCATCTTCTATTCCTCTAAAGGAGGCATTGTGTATCCCATCCCCGAACGAGTAACGATGTGTTTGGGATTACGCGGATCGTCCTCAAGCTTCTGGCGAAGCCTCGAGATGCTGACCCACAGAATCTCTTTGTCTTCTCGATATTCTGGTCCCCAGACGTTTACCAGCAAATCCTCTGAAGACAGAATCCTGCCCGGGCTGTGCGCGAACTGGAGCAACAAACGATACTCGGTCGCTGAGAGGAACACCATTTTATCCTCTCTAAATACTTCGGCCCTGGCAAAATCGATTTTCAGGTTTCCGTGATTAAAAACCGCCTGCTGGAATGAACCTCCGGATACCTGGGCACGGCGCAGTACCGCCCGGACGCGAGCCAGCAATTCCGTTGCGGAGAAGGGTTTCACAATATAATCGTCCGCGCCTTTGTCCAGGCCTTTTACCCGATCGTGTTCTTCCCCTTTGGCTGTAACCATGATGATCGGGACATTTGAAAACTCCCGAATGCGTTCGCAAGCTTGAAATCCGTCCAAACCTGGCATCATTACGTCTAGTAATACCAGATCAGGTCGTTTCTCGGCAACCACCTCGACTGCTCCTTGACCATCGTATTCCTTCAATACTTGATAGCCCTCGGGAAGCAGGTTGGCCTCCATCAAGCGGACGTACTTGGGTTCGTCATCCACCACCAGGATATTTGTCGTCATTTTCCATCCTCCTTACTGATTGGGTTATCGACCGGGTTGCTGTCAACATATTCGCAGGGCAGGGTGATGTGGAAGGTAGTCCCTTTTCCCACTTCAGACTCGGCCCAGATTTCACCATTGTGCGACTGAATAATTCGACGGCAAATGAACAGCCCCAATCCACTGCCGCGCACAGACTTGATTTCATTAGGAACGCGATAAAAACGGTTGAAAATGTTATTCAAATGATCAGGTGAGATGCCAGGGCCGTTGTCCCGGACCTCCATGTGCGCGGTGTCATCTACACCCCTCAATGAAATGCATACTTGCGAACCCGGAGCGTACTTGGTGGCATTGTTGAGCAAATTGTCAAATACCTGGGCCATTCGGGTTGGATCAGCATTCACCTGAATACCGGTGGTCTCGATATTCAATTCTATTGTTAAATTCTCATGGAAGGAGCGGGCACGCAACGCCATATCCCTCACCATGGTATCCAGGCGGATAGGTTGAAACTCCATGCGCAAGGTACCTGATTGGAGCCGCGAGGAATCAAGCAGGTTATCGATCAGCTCTCGTAATCTATCCGCCTCCTCGTCTATAATTGCCAGAAACTCATTGCGAGTCTCTTTGTCCCAATTAATATCCTCTCGAAGTAGGGTCGTGGCGTAACCCTTAATAAAACCCAAAGGTGTTCGCAGCTCATGAGAAACAGTGGCCACAAAATCGTCCTGGAGGCGCTCGAGACGTCGTTCCGCTTCCAGGTTGGATAAGCGCTTAACCAGTTGTTGGTGCTCCAGAAGTTGGGCCACGTGAGTGGTAATGAATTCTGCTAACTGGGTATGATCTGGTGTGAACGTCGGACCGCCATATCTGACAAAGACCAGCGCACCCATGAGCCTGCCTACGACTGTGAGCGGTAACCCAAGAAAATAGCGCAAGCGCATCCGGTCCTTGGTGTAATCGCCTTTGACTTCTTTCCTGACAATAATCTCCTCAGTGCGCAACACCTCGTTCGCCGTTGCTTCTCCCCAGGCCAGGTCCGCTTCCGAGGACCGCCCCCGTCCAATTGCTCGAGCGTAGGAAGGCTCAAGGCTGTTAGAACCTTCTAGCAGATACATGACTATATTATCAAATATGAAAACGGGTCGCGCCAGATTGATAATATCGTTGAGGCTATTGTCCAACTCGGTTGACTTGGCGACAACTCGACTGATGGCGTACATTGCCTCTAATTCTTGAGAGTTCAAGTTGGCAGACTCACTGATTTCTCTAGTCATCATGGTGGTTTATCAGAGGAAGTGAAAAAGCAAAGCGGGATCCTCTCCCCAAAACAGATTGTACCTTGATCGGCAAACCGTGAGCGTTAAGTATGCGATTCACCATCGTTAAGCCAAGGCCGGTGCCCGCATAATTGCGCGTGATCGAGCCATCCAGTTGATGAAATGGTTCAAAAATCTCGCTGATCCGATCCTCAGGAATACCAATCCCTGTGTCTATCACCGCCACTGAAGCAAGGTTTTCTTCCGCATTCGTCTCCACAACTACGCGTCCCCCTCGAGGGGTGAATTTAATAGCATTGTCCAGTAATTGCATCAGCACCCAGCCGATTTTTTCTTCATCCGCCTGGACCTGGAGTTGGCACTGTGGCAAACGCGCCTCAAGGGAGATTCCATTCGATTCCGCTTTGGAGAGAGATTGAGATACAGTGAGATCGATTAGATGGTCCAGACTAAAGTCGTTCAACCGTATGCTAAGCTCCCCACGGGCCGCCAGGGAAAATTGGATCAGATCCTCGATCAAATTTTCAAGCCGCGCTTCAGATCGCTGAATGGTGCAGACGGCTTCGGATTGTTGGTGTGAGAGAGGTCCGAAGGTATTGTCCAGGAGCATATCCAAATATCCTTTGATATGCGTTAAGGGAGTGCGCAGCTCGTGGGAAATATTGGATATGAAGTTTGTTTTTAATTGATTCAGTTCAGTCAGCTTGCTCAACGCTCGTTGAAGATCTGAAGTGCGTTCTTGTACGCGTTTTTCGAGCTGCTCGTTGACTTCCTGCAACGCTTTCTGAAGTTGCAGGATTTGTTCCGTTATGGCCAGATCTAGATCGGCCCGGTTGATCAAACCCAGTTCCACCAATGCTTGTCCAATTAGACAGGACTCACCTGCGGTTATTCGCTCCCGCTGAAATTCAAGTCCTCGTTCGAGGTCCTCGGGCTGCAGCAATTTCTTTTCCATTAAGTAGTCCCCTAATCGGGGAACAAGTACCTCAGGGGTGATAAGCGCGCCTGTCGGCAACTTAGCCTGCGACGTAAATGTATGTCCTGCCAGGGCAGCCGCTAGCGCAAGGTCAACCCCGCAATGCTTGCAATGGCGAGAGTCAGGGTCAACTAGATTGTTGCAGCGCGGACACGAAATTCGGAACGTCATAGAAATCAGCTAGGCGGAATATCAATACTCCCCATCAAACGGCCGGACCATTCGTAAGTCGACACTAAAGGTTTTTAACCTCTCTTAATTCTGCGGCTAATAATAACTTCATTTTATCGATAATGCAAGTTGTGGACCTATGACCTGTAAAGTGTTTGTAAGGTAAAAGCGCCCGTTTATGGTGGATAATGAATTCCGTAAGAAATGAAATTCCGAGTGAAATGTCTATTTAAAGAGCCTCTAGACGCTCGATTGTATTTAGGTTGTGACCAATTAGATTAGCAACTCTCTCGATTTGAGGAGGAAAATAGTGTTGACCAGGGTTCTGGTGATCGACGACGACATCGCAATGACGGAAATGTTGAAGGTAACCCTTGAGCCGCGTGCCTTCGAGGTCTTCACCGCGCACACGGGTGAAGAGGGGATCAAAGCAGCCAAAGCTCAAAACCCTGATGTGATCATTTTAGATCTTTTTATGCCTGGAATGGACGGTTGGCAAGTGTGTAAGTCTATTCGCCGGCACAGCCAGGTCCCCATTCTTGTCCTTTCAGCGATCAATAAGCCGGGGACGGTAGCAAAAGCTCTAGATGAAGGCGCAGACGATTATCTGATAAAACCTGTACCTAGCGGTGTGTTGGTCGCCCATTTAAATAATCTAATCCGCCGGGCACGCGCGGAGCGAGACGCCTCAGATGCAAAGGATAGGATCCCTTTCCGGTAAGATTGTCCTTCCCTGCTATGATGAAAAGAAGTCCCAGTAGAAGACTACTGGGATATTTCTTTCTAGACTTGCACTCGAATCCGCACACCTAATTTGAACCTTTGAGCGAATTGCGAACGAAATCCAAGGCTTGCTCCCTGGTGCGGATTTGATCGGTAACCTGGGCCTCTCGCAGAGATTCCAAGAGCTGCCCGATTTGGGGGCCGGGCTGCATACCGAATTCGGATATCAGATCATGCCCGGTAAGCAGAAGCGGGGGCGAAACACGCTCACGGGGTCGTTCCCACCAGGCCTCCAACAACGATCGGATCACCTCCAGGTGATTGGCCCAGACATCTTGAGGTAGAGTTATACCATATGTGGCCAGGACATCCGCCAATGAAAGCAGGCAGATGTCCACGCCCGCTTCTCCTGTGTCCCGAAAAAACCGGTAAATGGCTCGCTTTGAGGGAGTTTTTCCGGTGTGAGCCAGCCAGATGGGGCGCATATGCTGTCCGACGATTGTCTTCAAACGGTCGATTTCAAGATTGCTCAGGTGCAGCGCTTTCGCTCGCCCTCCAACAATCCTGGCACCAATTTTTTCGTGTTCCAGGAATCGGATTCGGCCATCCTCATCGCTTTGTTGGGATCGTGGTTTCCCAGCATCATGGTAGAGTGCAGCGAAATTCAACACTGCCCTGTATGAGCGGTTGGGATTCAATTGGGTCCTCAAATGTGTGGCAATATGCTCCCGGTACCTTCCGATAAGTACCACCATTAAGCCCAGGTGTAAACTATCGGATGATTCGGGATCTGGGTTGGGATCGAGTACATCCAACACAACAGCCATTCTCTGCAGCACGTCCAGGGCGTGGTTCCAAACATCGGTGATGTGTGGACGTGACTGCGGCACACCTTGAAGTTCAGACAGCTCTGGCAGCACCGGTTGCAGTGCACCGAGTATGTCCAGAGCGCGTATGGCAGATGCGGGCCTGGGGCTATCCATGATTCTGAACAGTTCATCACGCAGACGTTCGATTGAGACTCCGGGAATCAGGTGCACGGCATCCCGCATCCTTTCCTGAGTTTCTGCGACGATGTGAAGGTCAAACACAGTTGCCAGGCGAACACCTCGCAATATCCGGACAGGGTCTGCCTCCAGCGCACCTGGTGAACAGGCGCGCAGTTGCCTGGCGTGAAGGTCTCGAGCACCACCCAACGGATCGATCAGCGCCTCGGGAGAATGTAAATCCATTGCCATGGCGTTGATGGTGAAATCCCTGGCCCGCAGATCGCTTTCCAGATCGGGTCCCTGCCAGGTCGCAAAATCCATCACCAAGCGATCCTCGTCCCCATGATCAATGATGACTCGCCCGGTCTGTCGTTCCTGGTCAAGGGCATAGTAAGCTCCTTTAAGTGCATCAGCCACTTTCCGGGCAGATTCCAAGGCTTTCTCCGGCATGATGAAATCCATGTCGTGGATTGGACGTTTCAACAAAGCGTCTCGTACAGCACCGCCAACTAAATACACAGCTAACTCGGCTGGTAAGATGAGCCGGACTTGATTGAGTATAGGATGAACCGAAACTGGAAGAGGTTGTGAAGTTGGCACGTATGCTATTTAGCTGATCTCCGGCACATCCGGATTTTGCTTGCCGCCAGCCATTGATCACTCGCGTGGGTGATAGCGCTCTGGGTTTACAG
>DASQQR010000391.1:0-6934 GCA_035643335.1 Anaerolineales bacterium | reverse complement strand
TGAGCTGCAAATCAGGGAAGGCGGCACGGAACATGCTGACCACTTGCTTGACGCCCTCGCGCCCGGGCGAGAACCCTGGACCGGGCGGGTTATGGTCAATTGCATCCGCGGCTAAGAGCTCGTCGGCAGCAGACAGGTTTCCTTGGTTAAAGACCTGTTCGTAAAATCTTTGGCTGGTTCTTTTATTTTCTTGAGACATCGATTTTCTCCTATTTTGTTTGGTTGAAGGTTACAGGTTGAGGGTTGTTTCCCTGCAACCTTTTTGCGTGGCCCCGAGAGGCGCACAGCTTTTTTGGTTATGGCATAACAAGTGCTTACATTCTAGAGGAAAACCTGTCCCCTTGTCATGGGGCAGAGGTCCCAATTTGGGTTGAATTTTCATCTGGGACATTGTCCCAGATGCGGGAAAATGTCCTGCTTCGAACAGGACTTCTTCGCTATGCCAGCCAGGAGAATATCCTGAGTTTTTCGCTAACCGATTTCAGTTCGATTCCCTGAGCCAAAGCGATGCGTGGGCAGGTTGCATGGTCTCATCCACGACGGCCAGGAGTGTTTCGGAAAGCTTTTCCAGTTCCACTTCGTCGCGCATCTGCTGGCTGAAGGCGGCCAGGGTCTGTTGGGCGTCATATTTACGGCGATAGAAGCGTCTGTCGATGGTGTTTTGGATGCGCCTGAGCAGCGGGGAAAAGAGCGCTGCGATGGCCAGCGTGGAGAGCACGATGGAAATGGGGGATTCACTCGGCAAGACCTGCTGCAACAGCACCACGCTCATGAAGTAGACCAACGCCAGCGTGGCGGTCAGCGCGCCGTATACCAGCGTCTTGTTGATGATGATATCGATGTCGTATAGTCGGTACTTGAAGATGGCGAATGCGATAGCGATGATCATGCCGGCGACGGCGAACTGGGCCAGGGCGAGGCCTATCCCGGTGATGACTTCATCCGCCTCAGCAAGGCCAATAAAATACAACAATAAAAAGATCCCATACAACCAGGCTGGGAGAAGCAGCCATTTGATCTGCTGGCGCTCGTCTCCTCGCGCCCGGCCTAGCCGGAAAAGAAGAGACAGGAGCGCGGCCACATAGCACAACGCCAGGATGGAGAACGCCGCCCACATCAGCGGTTTCAGGAATGCCCAGAGTGGTGGGCTAACCCCAAGAGGGTTGATCCGGATCGGTAGGTAAGAGGGGTCAGCAGGACCCGGCTCTAAGGCTTGTAGAGGGAGATATAGGAGCAGCGTCCCGACAGCCGTCCGACTCACCCCCCGCCAGCGAGGAGAAGGCAAGCTCCCATCCGGGAAAAACAGGATGATCAGAGTTAAGGCAACGTTACCAAGGGCGCCAAGGTTACCCAGCTTGAGCCAGACCAGAGCCAGACCCACACCCGGCAGCGAACCAGATAACAAATAGGTATCATAAGCGGCGTAGCCGGCAGCGAACATGTCGATGGCAGGAGCAAACAAACCGGCGCACAGCAGCCAGCCAACCGGATGCTGGGGATGGCGTGAGATGATGAGCGCCCCGGTGACAATCCACCCGCCTACTAAAATCACCAAGAGGGCTAATACAGGAAAGGCTGTTTTAAGATAAGGCGCGTTGGAGACGGCCTGCAGGGTTAATCCGGCCGCGGCAAGGACAATGTATAAGACTACTAGAGACCAGGCTATCCCCCGAGCGGTGCGTGGGTTCATTTCTTTAGCCAATCAAGTCATTGCGCCAATGGACGCTCTCTCAAAACCGCAATGCTATTCTGGTCAGCAACTCACCAGCATGTATCAGCCAGGCTGAGTTTTTCTGGCCTGCTTCGACCAATATTCTCTTATCAGTATATCCAGCGACCGTCACCAGATCGTTACGAATAGCGTTACGGGGAACCAACCTCCCTCTGCTCCCGTACCTCTTCCGCTATCTCTGCGCTCTATCCAAACAATTTTTCCCCATTTTATCGCAGTTTATGTTATATTTATCTGCCTACAGTCAGCGTCTGCGCTTTCATCCCACTGGGGTAGACAACATCCTTAAGCTAGCAGAAGGGCTGGCCGCCAACAAGTTTGAGAGGCAGAGAGTAACCGATTTGCGCGCTCTAAAGCTTTTGCTGGAAGAGGGCTAGGCCAATTCTGCTCTAAGAGGCTCGGGCGGGTCAGCCAGCTTTGAAGAAGAGTATGTAGTTGCCGACTGTGGAATCGGTCATATTGTTAATGCCTGCAATGTTATGCTACATGGAGCTGTAGTGCAGCAGTCAGCTGTCCGCGGGTGATTACCGCTGGCGGTTTTTTTTAGACAAATGAGGGAGTAAGAATGAAACTTCTGGTTCGTCTCGAAGAATTTGGGTTGTTTTTGTTTTCTATCTATCTCTTCTTTACGCTGGACTATCCCTGGTGGTTTCTTCCGTTGCTCCTCCTGGCTCCCGACCTGAGCATGATAGGCTATCTGGGCGGCTCGCGTCTCGGCGCAATCCTCTACAATTTGATTCATTTTCGAGCTCTCGCGCTCCTGGCATATGTAGCGGGACTGGTCTTTGCACTTCCGGCGCTCTCGCTGGCCGGTGTCATCATGTTTGCCCATTCAAGTTTGGACCGCGCCTTCGGGTATGGACTCAAATACAGCGACAGTTTCAACAACACCCATCTTGGAAGAATTGGTGTAGCAGCTAAGGAAGGATGAAAAAAGACAAGAGGGATCATGACGAATACGAATCACGAGTCTGGAGACGCGATTAGCCAACAGCGGGACGCGTTCATTGAACAGTTTTTTCAATTTGCCTCAGGCACGTTTAACATTTTCTCCATCTACATTGGCGACCGCCTGGGCCTCTACCGTGCACTGGCTGAGGGAGGGCTGTCAACCGCCGCCGAACTCGCCGCTCGCACGAATACCCATGAACGTTACATACGCGAGTGGCTGGAACAACAAACGGTCGCCGGCATCTTGGAAGTTGAGGACGAGAAGCGCGACAGCCATGCGCGGCGGTTTCAGTTACCCGCAGGTCACATCGAACCACTCATCCGGTGTGACAGCTTGAACTACATCGTGCCGCTGACTCAACTCATTGCCGGCGCAGTGCGCCCGCTGCCGGAAATACTTGAAGCCTATCGTAATGGTGGCGGTGTGCCCTATAGCGCCTATGGCACCGATCTTCGCGAAGGTCAGGCCGCGATCAACTATCCAGCCTTCGCACAGCAATTGGCACATGAATGGTTGCCCAGCCTGCCTGATGTCCATTCCCGTTTGCGGGCGGATCCGCCGGCGCGTATAGCCGACATCGGCTGCGGCTACGGCTGGTCCAGTATTGGTATCGCCCACGGGTATCCCAAGGTCCGTGTGGATGGATTCGATTTAGATGAACCCTCCATCGAACGCGCCCAGGACAACGCGCGCCGAAATCGAGTGGCTGAGCGTGTACAGTTTTACGTCCGGGACGCCAGCGATCCAACACTGGCGGGCCAATATGACCTGGTCACCGCCTTCGAATGTGTTCATGACATGTCCAATCCAGTAGGCGCCTTGCGCACGATGCGCCACCTGGCTGGAGAAGGTGGCAGCGTGCTTGTCATCGATGAACGCGTCGGCGATACGTTTAGCGCTGAGGGCAACGATGTGGAGTGGATGATGTACGGTTGGAGCATCCTGCATTGTCTGCCGGTGAGCATGGCAGAGCCACCTGCGGCCGGAACGGGGACGGTGATGCGCGCCGACGTGTTACGGCGTTACGCTGCGGACGCAGGCTTTCGCAGCGTCGATGTCTTGCCCATTGACCACCTCTTCTTTCAGTTCTATCGGCTGAACGCGTGAGTGAACGGAGGACGTTCATGACCCAGACCACCGCCATCATTCTGCGTTTTCGCGAGGAGGAAGCCGATCACTTCGAAAGCCTATTCCAGGCGCATGTCCTCTCGATGCGGTGCAGCTCTCAATCTGGCTTTTAGCCGCGTTGAGGTTTGCCGTGAAAGCAGCCATAGTGAGGGAGTTGGTGGCAGAAGCTGCCACCAACTCCCTCATCTTTCTTATTCCGATACGTGCGCTTACTGCCCGAGGTATGTCATTATCTGGTCCATGACCGTCGCGCGGCCTGAGGCTGCGTCGACAGCCTCGAAGCCGAAGCCGAGGTAGACCGAGTAGGGCGTGCGGATAGCCGGTCCCTCGGGGAATCCGGCCCCGCTGATATGCGCCCAATTGTTAAAGGCAATGCTGCCGGGGGCTACGCTGGTAGACCAGGCAGCATTGCCCGCTTCGAAATCCTCCAGGGGGTAGCCAGACAGCTCGATGTCGCCCACGAAGACGCCCAGGCCCTGGGTCGCCCAGTCGCTGGCGTAGCTGATGTGCAACTCAACGGTCTTGCCGGCATAGGCCTAGAGATCCATTTCCACTTGCTGCCAGCCGCCGCTATTGCCGGTGAGTGCGTTCCAGGAGCCGGTGCTCCCGCTGGAGTTGCAATCGCCGTCCATGTAGTGCGCCAGGAAGGGATGGATCTCGTCCACCTAACCGGCGGGGCAACTCAAGCCGGTGCTGGTGGTAGTCAGGCCATTCATGTCGGGCAGCGTTGTCCAGCTATTTGTGCCAACCTCATTAATCTCGACGAAGGCGTAGTCCCAGTCGCTTTCGGTATCGTAGAACGTCCAGAACTTCAGGCTAGGCGAACCAGCCGGGATCGTGAAGGTACCCCCCAGTCGCTTGAAGGATAGGTCGGCGATCTGGCTATAGACGTAGTATGAGCCTGAGTGCGGGTCGAAGGGCCCGTCCGGGCGGGCGTAGCGCGCCGCCAGCGTGCTGTCGTAGTGGGGCAGGAAGTAGTTGGTGGGATTGCACTTTCTTCGCATCCGCGCCCGAAAGATCAGACAAGACTGGTACAAATTTCCCATCCCTCCTGTGACTCTTTTTTGCCCCCGGTGCGTTTTAATAGTTGCAGACCGTCTGCCTGTATGGATATCCTTATGCTTAACATAAATACTAACGTGATTAAACGTGCTCAGAAGGGCGACCTGGAGATCATCAGCGCGCTGTACGAACAGCACCAGCAAAGCATCTTCCGGTATCTCTATTACCGGGTAGGCGACCAGCAAACTGCTGAGGACCTGACGTCCGAGGTGTTTCTACGCATGCTGCGATTCCTTTCGGGTTTTAAGCCGCCCAGCGCCGCGTTCCCGGCCTGGCTGTTTCAAATCGCCCGCAACCTGGCGGCCGACTATTTCCGCCGGTCGGGCTCGCATAAGCAGCTGGAATTGCGAGAGAGCCTGGCTGCGGCATCCGAAGATGTAGACCGCGCCGTGGAGCGCAAGCTGACCAATGAAGTGCTTCGCCGGGCTTTGGATCGGTTGAGCCCTGAACAGCGCGATGTGATTATCCTGCGTTTCCTGTCCGGCCTGCCGATCTCGGAAGTCGCCCGTACCCTTAACCGCAGCGAAGACTCCGTCAAGGGTCTCCAACGGCGGGCTGTGATCGCCCTGCGTGAAATATTGACCGATTGGGAGATTTCATATGTCCAAAGATGATGAACGCTTCCAGGCATACCTGCATGCCCTGGAGAATGGCGTGCCCCTGCGGCGTTTGGCCGCTCACCTGCAGAGAGACGATGGCGACCTCCGATCGTTGGTTCACCTGGTGGCGGCATTGCGCGGACTGCCTCATCCAAACCCTTTGTTGGCTAACGCTCGCGCTCGCCGCTATATGTTGCAGACCAGCCTGCCCCACTTTCACTCCAATAATCACCGTGGGCGGGTCAGAGAATCAGCGCGCCCTCGAGCGCGGACTGCCCGCCCGTCCCGGATCCCGCTTGTGGCGGCTGCACTGGTGCTGGCATTGGTAGCGGTGTCCTTGCTCGGCGCCGGCCTGTGGCAGGCCGGTCCGGGCAAGGCGCAGGCCGCCACGCTGGCAGAAGTCAACGGACAGGTGCAAGTAGCCTCCGCCGAGGGAGCCGGCAGCTGGCACACAGCCAGCGACGGGGACCGGCTCCGGTCCGGCCAGCGCATTCGCACCGGATCAGACTCAAGCGCCAGCCTGGTATTTTTCGATGGCAGCCAGACCACGCTGCAAGCTGGCACCGACCTGATCCTCAGGCGCGTGGAGGGGGGCTGGGGCAACCTGTTGCACGTGGTCCTGGACCAGCAGGCTGGAAAAACCGACCACCGCGTGGTCCCCTTTGATGGTAAGCACAGTTCGTTCCTGGTGTTAACCCCGGCCGGGATCGTCAGCGTGCATGGCACCCAGTTCCGAGTGGCGGTCGAGCCACAGGGCGCCTCTCGCTTTAGCGTGGGTAGCGGTGTTATCCTGGTGGCCAACGACAGCTCCCAGGTTTACCTGGAAGCCGGACAGGCAATCGCTGCCGAGCCCGGGCAAGATTTGGAGAGCCCCGGCTACCAGTTCAGCCTGCAAGGGCTCCTGACCGCAATGGAGGCAGATACCTGGACGGTGGCTGGGGTCCCGTTTACCGTGCTGCCCGAAACCGCCGTCAGCGGAGATCCACAGCTGGGCGATAGGGTGCTCGTTGAGGGGCATATTGAGGAGAACGGTTCCTGGGTGGCTGACAGCGTCGAACCCGCCGCGGACCTGGGGGAGATCCACACGTTCACTGGCGAGTTGCAATCCACGGACGGCCAGATCTGGCAGATCGGTGGCTCCAGTCTGCTCGTGGATGAGAGCACGCAGCTGGGCGAAGGTCTGCAGGTGGGTGACCTCGTCCAGGTGGACTTCGAGGTGCTGGCTGGTGAGCAGTGGCATGCGCTGAGCATCCAATCGTTGGAAGACCAGGAGCCCACTCCGACCCCTACCCCCACACCCGACCCGGCAGCGGACCCCGTTCTGGCCTTTGAGCCTGACCAAGCGGAGATCGCCACCTGCGAAAGCAGCGTAGATTTGATGGCCGCGCTTTCCAACACCGCCAGCGATCCCAGCGACTACGCGGCTGACGTCGTCCTGGACACCGCCGTGATCAGCGGGGC
>DASQQR010000390.1:0-9470 GCA_035643335.1 Anaerolineales bacterium | reverse complement strand
GTGGCAGGGGCCCCTGTGACCCTGACGCCCATCGAGTTCGCTTTGCTGGCCGTCTTCATGCGCTCGCCTGGGCGTGTGTTCAGTCGTGCAGACCTGGTGGAGCGCTTATCGGAGAGCAACTTTGCCGGGCTGGACAGCACGCTGAATGTGCACATTCGCAATCTGCGGGTTAAAATCGAACCAGATCCGAGCAGCCCGCGTTACATCGAGACCGTGTTCGGCATCGGTTACCGATTTCAGAATACATCCTGACTCCCATGCTCAAATCGATTTATGGGAAACTCACCCTGGCTTTCCTGCTGGTGGCTTTCACCACCGCCGCGTTGGTGGCCCTGTTCATCCGCTTGACCAGCGCCAACCGGCTTATGCAGCTCATCATTGACCAACAGCGCAGTAGTCTTGAACAGACCCTCCAGGATTACTATACCTCCCAAGGTTCGTGGGAGGGCGTGGCTGAGAATTGGGGGCAGATCCAATCCCTGACCCTGCCCTCGCCCGCCGTCCCGCCGCCGGATCACACCCCTGAAAAGAACCGGCCTCCGGAAGGTCACGGCACAAGGAATTTATTCGGCCTGGCGGATGAGAAAGGCATCGTGCTGGTCTCTTGCGACCCAAGTTATCCTGCCGGCTCGCTATTGCCGCAGGATGCTTCGAAAGCAGGCACTCCGGTCACCGTGAACGGAAAGAGGGTCGGAACGATCCTCACCGCCCGCGAATCGCCTGGGTTTAATCCCCAAGAGGCCCAATATCTGCAGCGTACCAATGAAGCCCTGGTCTTCGCCGGTCTTGGTGCGTTGGCGGTGGCACTCATCATGGGGGTTCTCCTGGCGAGAACTCTGACCCGTCCGCTCCAGGCGCTGACGAGCGCGGCTCAAAGTATTACCAGGGGGCAGCTCGAACAACAGGTCACGGTAAAATCGAACGACGAGATTGGCGAACTGGCTTCGGCATTTAACAGTATGAGCCAGGAGGTGGCGCGAGTCAACCGACTGCGCCGGCAAATGACGGCGGATATCGCCCATGATCTGCGCACCCCCTTGACCGTCATTTCCGGATACATCGAATCCATGCGGGGTGGAGATCTCAAACCAACGCCTGAACGCTTCGCCCTCATTTACTCCGAGATCGAGCGCATCCAAAATCTGGTTGGAGATCTGCGCACGCTGTCGCTGGCGGATACCGGCGAGCTATCCCTGAATACGCAATCCATATCCCCGAAAAACCTCCTGGAGCACGCTGCTTCGCTGTTCCGGCACCAGGCGCAACAGAAAAATGTATCCATCGATGTCAAGGCCAGCCCTGATTTACCCGAAATCCAGGTCGATGAGGCCCGCATGATCCAGGTCCTGGGCAATTTAATCACCAATGCCTTGAGATATACGCCTGCCGGGGGTAAGGTTACCCTTTCCGCGCGCGCATCCGGGGACGTGCTGGAGCTTTTCGTGCAGGATACTGGGGAAGGGATTACCCCGGACGAATTGCCTCATATTTTCAACCGCTTTCATCGCGGGGACAAATCTCGCCATTCGGAAACCGGCGAGACCGGACTGGGGCTGGCCATTGTAAAAGCGCTCGTGGAATTGCATGGAGGATCAACCTCGGCCGAATCCACTCCTGGCCAGGGAACCACCATCCAGCTCTCATTCCCAGCCGCATAACCTCAATAATCAAATCACAAATCAATCCTTCCTATAAGGTCAATATCCCCTAATTTTCGTATTCGTTTTTTTGGCCCGTATATTAACCAGAAATTAAATTGGCTGCTTTGAACGATTCGTCTTTACTCGCCCAATAGGGCTGAAATCGCCACAAATCCCCCCGCCATCCCCCCCTCCTCACCCGATTGTAGGCCAATTTCGCCTCTATTTGGCCCCTTTTCGGCCCTTTCTTCATTTCGGAAATGCTTAACCAACTCTTAATCTCCATGAATCCGCCTATTCGTTTCCATTCGTTTTTCTAGCACAAACCCCTTTTTGATCGCCCCCTGCTCAATATTCCATCCTTCCAATCTTCCATCCTTCCATCCTTCCATCCTTCCAGTCTTCCAATCTTCGCCTGTCTGGGCGACAGTTGCACTATCGTCCCATCGATCTGGCCCGCTGAAAAAAGAATTAACCACAGTTGAATGGCCCCTAAATCAATTCTAAACAACTGCCCGCTATACTGGCAAAGAATAATTTAGACCGCTCTACAGGAGGCAAAAAAATGAAAAAAAGAATCTTGATCTCTGGAATCCTGGTCGTCGTCCTGGCAGCCGGATTCTTCGGCTATCGCGCCTATGCCAGCAGCCAGGCCGCCACGCAGGATGATATCCAGACCGCCACCGTCCAGCGCGGCTCGCTTGCAGCCACTTTGAGCGCCTCTGGAAACACCCGTTCCGGGCAAAGCGCCATCATCGTCTGGCAGACCTCCGGCAAGGTCGGCGAAGTTAGCCTCCAGCCGGGAGACCTCGTCCAGGAAGATCAGGAGCTGGCCGCCCTGGACCCGAATACCCTCTCGACCGAGGTGATCGAAGCCAGGCAGGAGTTGATCGATGCCCAGCAGTCCCTGGACGATCTGTTAAACTCCAAAACCCAGCAGGCCCAGGCTCTCCAGGCAGTTGGAGATGCCCGGGAGGCCCTGGATAGCCTGAAGCGGACTGCCGCTGAAGACGCCAGCCAGGCGCAGCTCGCCCTGGCCGAAGCAGAGGAAGCCTACGAGGATGCCTTGAGCACCCGCCAAAAGATGAACTACCCCCATACCACCGACGAGCTGGTCATCGAAAAGGCCGAGACGGACTACCTGCTGGCCAAGCAGGCCTACAAAGAAGCCTTGCAGCAATATAACAAAGTGGACCAAAAGAGACTGACCAACCCCGAACGCGTCCAGGCACTCAGCCGGCTGGTGTCCGCCGAGCAAGCCATGGACGAGGCTTTTGCGATCTATAACTGGTATCTGCTTGGCTACACCGATACCGAGATCGCCCAGGCCGACGCAGAGCTGGCTGTCGCAAAAGCGGACCTGGAAGCGGCTCAGGCCGATTGGGACCGCTTGCAAAACGGCACCAGTCAGGCCGCCATCGCTCTGACGGAAGCCACCCTGGCCGATGCTCAGCGCGAGTATGAGCGCGTCAAAGACGGGCCCAGCCAGGAGGACATCGACGCAGCCCAGGCCGCCGTCGATGCCGCCCAGGCAACTTTGGACCACGCCCAATTGCTGGCTCCATTTACCGGAACGATCACCCAGGTGGATGTCAAAACAGGTGACCTGGTGAGTTCGGGTGAATCTGCCTTCCGCATCGATGACTTGTCCTCGATCTACGTCGATCTGGAAATCTCCGAATATGATCTTGCCAGCCTTGAAGTCGGCCAGCCAGCTACCCTGGAGTTTGATGCTATCCCGGAGGTGCAGTATACCGGTGAAGTGACCGAGATCGGCATGGTCGGCACGGTTTCATCGGGTGTGGTCAATTATCCAGTCGTCATGCGCATCACCAATGCGGATGAGCATATCCTTCCCGGTATGACCGCTTCGATAACCATCGTTGTAGACCAGGTCGAGGACGCGCTGCTTGTACCCAACAAGGCCATCCGTACCAGTGGCGACCAAAAAACCGCGACAGTCCTGTTTGAAGGCCAGCAGATCACTGTCCCCGTTACGGTCGGCCTGGTTGGCGACTCAATGAGCGAAGTCACCAGCGACCAGTTGCGGGAAGGCGACGCGGTGGTGGTCAGCGGCTCTGTTGCGTCCACGACCACCACCAGCAACCAGAGTAATGGGAACTTTGGCGGCGGGCTTGGCAGCTTCGATGGGCCTCCGCCCGGCGGAATACCGTAACTCGCCGATCCGACGGGAAAGGAGCCTTGACATGATTGAAGTACAAAACTTGACCAAGATCTACCGGCTGGGAAGCGTGGACGTGCCCGCACTGCGCGGCGTTTCCTTCCGCATCGAACGCGGCGAAGTAGTCGCCATCATGGGGCAGTCAGGCTCAGGTAAGAGCACCCTGATGAATATCCTCGGCTGCCTGGATCTGCCCACGGACGGCCAGTACCTGCTGGATGGCAAGAATATCTCTGGCATGGATGAAGACGAATTGGCCGGCATCCGCAACCAGAAGATCGGCTTCGTCTTTCAGCAGTTCAACCTGCTGCCCCGCATGACCGTTCGCAGGAACGCCGAATTGCCGCTCACCTATGACGGCGCAAGACCGGAGAAAGAGATTCACCAGCGCGCCGAGGACATCCTCAATGCGGTGGGACTGGGGGATCGCCTGAACCACCGGCCCACGGAGCTTTCCGGCGGCCAGCAGCAGCGCGTCGCCATTGCCCGAGCGCTGGTCAACCAACCGGACCTGATTCTGGCCGACGAGCCCACCGGCAACCTCGACTCACACACAGGGGCAGACATCATAAAATTGCTCCTCGGGCTGAATAAACAAAGCGGCCTGACCCTGGTGATCGTCACCCATGACTCGTCCATCGCCGCCCAAACCCAGAGGGTGATTCGCCTGCGGGATGGAATAATTGAAGACAGGGGATAAGGGGATGGGTAAACCCCTTATCCCCTCTCCCCTAATCCCTTCACTCACGGAGAATTTGCTATGAAACTGTATCGATTATTCATTGAAGCCCTCGAAAGTCTGAACGCCAACAAGCTGCGCTCGATGCTCACCGTGCTGGGCATCGTCATCGGCGTGGCCGCGGTGATCGCCATGCTTTCAATCGGGCGCGGAGCAGAGGCCTCCATTACCTCCCGCATTGAAAGCATGGGCACCAACCTGATATACGTCACCCCCGGCAGCACCAGCGAGAGCGGTGTCCAGAGCTCGGCCGGATCTGCCGGCACCCTGACCCTGGACGACTCCGAGGCTCTGGCCAGCCTGCCAGACGTGGTGGACGTCGCTGCTCTAACCAACAACATGGTGCAGGTGGTTTACCAGGGCCAAAATACCCGCACGCGCCTGGTGGGTGTCACCCCCAGTTACGAAACCGTAGGCTCCCTGACCCTCGAAGATGGCGAGTTCATCTCGGAGGATGACCAGAATGCCCGCTCCCTGGTAGTCGTGCTGGGAAACTCTGTGGCAGAGGATCTGTTTGGAAGCACTGCCGGGGTGGTGGGTCAGCGGGTGCGCTTAAATGGCCAGCCCTATAAAGTCATCGGCGTGCTGGCCAGCAAAGGCGGGACCGGGTTCATGAACCAGGATGACCAGGTGTTTATCCCCCTTTCCACCGCGCTGTACCGCCTGGTAGGCAACTCCCAGTTCCGCGGCTCAAGCGTAATCGGCCAGATCACCGTCAAAGCCAGCAGCACAGATGCGATTGATCAGGTGGTCAATGAGGTTATGCTGACCATGCGCGAACTGCACGGGACCGTCGAAGGGGCTGACGATTTCACCGTAACCAGCCAGCAAGCCACCCTGGACGCCGCAACGGAGGTGGCCGATACCATGACCATTTTCCTGGGCGGCATCGCCGGCATCTCGCTGGCCGTCGGTGGGATCGGCATCATGAACATCATGTTGACCACCGTCACCGAGCGCACCCACGAAATCGGGTTGCGCAAGGCCGTTGGAGCGAAGCGCCAGGACATCCTGCTCCAATTCCTGGTGGAATCGGTGGTGCTCAGCCTGGCCGGCGGTCTGATCGGAGTGGCCCTGGGCTGGAGCACGGCTCGCCTGATGGGACAGGTGCAGTTTAGCGGCAGCACGATCACCCCGGTCGTCGGGTTGGATAGCGTGCTGCTGGCGACCCTATTCTCGATGGCGGTGGGCCTGTTCTTCGGTATCTACCCGGCGACGCGTGCCGCTCGCCTGCAGCCTGTGGAGGCCTTACGTTACGAGTAGCCCATAACAAATAGAAATTCAGAGCTTCAGAAACAGCCTGCTCCGGCACATCGTATTCCGTAGCGATCTTTTCCTGCGTCTCACCCCAGCGATAGTGGGCGATGGCAATGCTTTGAACGCGGATCCCTGTTCCACGAAGAATAGGCACAGGAATTCCGGACGCTCGCCGACGGTAAGTTATATTAGGGAAGTCAGGATCGTCCAGGCCGGCTTTCAACGCGGTTACTTTTTCGGATACGGACCAAAGGATAAACGGTTCAAGGAAATCCCCTGTTTTTTGGCGGCTTCTTCCGCTTCTCGCTTCAGTTCTATTGGTAGGTTCAAAGGATAACGTACTGGCATATGGAAGTACCGCCGTGCGCGGATTGCCCGGCGAGTTCGGCAACTCCGCCCATGCCTTGGAGATTTTCACTTGTTAAGCAGGCACGTCGGCGCCCTCTGTCCCCCGCTCCCCTATGCCCTTAACTTTCTATTCTGACTCCGAAGTCTTGTTCCAATGCTTTCTTATAGGCCAGGTTGGCAATAACCGTATCTTGCACACCCGTGCCGGTCAGATCGCAGATGGTAATCTCGGATGGATCCACTCGTCCAGGTTTCATGCCTGCAGTCACCTCGCCCAGCTCGGTGACCGGAGCATCCTCTGAAATCAGCCCAGCCTCGAGAGCATGGTGCAGTTCCCCAAGACGAAAGCACTGGGATTTACGATCACAGAAGAGGCGATCTGCGGCCTCTAAAGCCTGTGGGAAGAGCTCTTGCTTGCCTTCAGCATCCGCTCCCATGGCGGTGATATGCATTCCTGGGTGCAGCCACTCAGCTTTCAAAAATGGTTCCTTTGACGGGGTCGAGGTGACGACGACTTGACTGTTCTCTACCACCTCGGCCGGGTCTTCCACAGCCACGATCTCAACTCCTAAAACGGACGCCATCTCATCAACATATTTTTCGACTCCTTCTAAACTGTAGACCAATAGTCTTTGATAATCGCGAACTTGCTTTAACGCCATCATCTGGTAACGCGCCTGGGATCCGGCACCGATCACGCCAGCGGTCGCGACCTTTTCTGGAGCCAGCCACTTGGCCGCCACTGCCCCGGCAGACCCGGTACGCACATCCGTCAGGTAGCCGTTGTCCAGCAGGACCGCCTGGGGGACACCAGTCTGGGCGCTCAACAGGATCATCATCCCACTCAAGCTCGGCAAGCCCACTTTGTAATTGCCAAAGAAGCCGGAAGACATTTTGACTGCCAGGCCATCGACCCCACGCACGTAGGCCGACTTCACGTCGACCTCCCCATTCTTCTCAGGAACATCGACCCGCATGATGGGGGGCATGGTGACTTCACCCCTGGCAAGCCGGGAAAAACCATCTTCAACCACTGCAATGGCTTCCATATTCACCTGAACACATTTGCGGATTTCAGTTTCATTCAAGACGAGGACTTCCATCACTCACTCCTATGGCGTTTTATGATTTGCAGAAAGGTGGGCAAATCCACATTGCCCCCGCTCAGCAGCACGACGACCTTTTTCCCCGATATCTTTGCTTTCTCAGATAATAGAGCCGCAATCCCTACCGCACCGGCCCCTTCCAGCACAAAGTGATGTTCGTAGAAGACAAGGGACATGGCGGCCGCAATTTGCTCTTCCGAAACCAGCACGATTCCATCGACGTATTTTTGGAGCATGGAAAAGGTATGGCGATTATCCAACCCAATGCCGCCGCGCAGGCTATCAGCGAGCGTATGTTTTTCCTCCATTTCAAGAGGCTTTCCAGCCCTCAGGCTATGATACATCACCGGGGATCGCTCCATGGAAACACCGATGACCATAATCTCGGGACTGGCCGACTTCAGGGCTTTGGCGATGCCCGAGATCAACCCGCCGCCCGATACGGGCACGAGGACGGTCTCCACATCGGGAAGATCCTCGATCAATTCGAGCCCGATCGTCCCCTGCCCGGCGATGATCAAACCATCGTCAAAGGGAGGAACGAAGACCAACCCCTGCTTCTGGCGCAATTCTTGTGCTTTCCGAAAAGAATCATCCTGGCTATGACCATGAATGACGACATCCGCACCCAGGTTCCGGAGGGCGGCGACTTTATTCTCGGGAACGGCTTCCGAAAGACAGACAGTTGCCTGCACACCCAGCTGATGGGCTACATAGGCAACGGCGCGCCCGTGGTTGCCGGTGGAAGCGGTGATCACACCGAGTTCCCTTTCGGCTGCGCTGAGACTCAAAATCTTATTGGCTGCTCCACGAATCTTAAAGGAACCGGTTTGCTGGAGCAGCTCCGGCTTCAGGAACACGCTCGCACCCACGGCTGAAGAGATTGCCGGCGATTCCAGCAGGGGGGTTTTGCTTGCGATAGGAGCGATCCTTCGGCGAGCGCGGTAAATATCCTGTAGAGTGATATCAGCCATTTGGACCTATTTGGATTCCAGCGAAATCAAGCCTCCCGGAGCATTCGAGATGCCGATACCATTTAAAAAGACCCCAGGGGTTTGCTAGAATAATCTTGGGTGCCTGATGCTCGGGTTCGCAAATCCATCAATCTCAAGGAAGTACTCTCTAAAACCCCTGGGGGCTTTGCGCAGACTCTGTCTAGTGATGGAGAACAGCATCTAAAAACATCTTGGTGCGTTCTTCTCGCGGGTCCGCGAAAATCTCTTCTGGTACCCCCTGCTCCACTACCTTCCCGCCAGCGAAAAAAATCAAACGGTCAGCGACCTCCCGGGCAAAGCCCATCTCATGGGTCACGATCAACATGCCCATCTCGCCTTCCTCGGCCAGATCGCGCATCACTGCCAGAACTTCTCCAACCAATTCGGGATCCAGTGCTGAAGTCACCTCGTCAAAAAGCATGACTTTCGGTCGCATGGCCAGCGCACGGGCTATGGCCACGCGTTGCTTCTGGCCGCCAGATAGTTGGGCGGGATAGGCATCCAGCTTGTTTCCCAGACCCACCATGGAGAGCAGATCCCTGGCGCGCGCCTCTGCCTCCGATTTTTTCATGCCTAGCACATAAATGGGCGCTTCGGTAACGTTGCGGAGCACTTTCATGTGCGGAAATAAGTTGAAATGCTGGAACACCATACCGATGTTCCCCCGGACTTTACGAAGGTGCTTTTCGTCGGCAGGCACCAGTTTGCCATTGACTTCCCGGTGCCAAAGGGGTTCGCCATCGACATAAATGTATCCAGAATCGGGCTTCTCCAAAGTCATCAGCGCGCGCAGGATTGTGGTCTTTCCGGAACCACTGGGCCCAATGATGGCGATCTTCTCTGATGGCGCTACCTCCAGGTCCAGCTCTCGCAATACCACCAAATCGCCGAAGGATTTGGTTACCTTTTCAAACTTGACGATGGGGCTGCGGGAGTCTTGACTATCGCTGATTTTGTCGGGCATAACGATCCTCCAGTCTCTGCACAAGCAGCGCGGAAGGGTAACTAAGGATAAAGAACAGCACACCTACCATGGTAATCGGCTCCAAAAAGCGGAAAGTACGTGTGCCGATGATGCGCCCGGTCAGGAGCAACTCAACAACTGTGATGGCCGAAAGTTGAGGCGTCTCTTTGAACATACCGATAAAGTAATTCCCCAGTGCTGGCACCATCGGCGGGATAGCTTGTGGCAGAATGACACGC
>DASQQR010000389.1:0-3395 GCA_035643335.1 Anaerolineales bacterium | reverse complement strand
TCGGGGTAGTCGTACAGATTCTGAGGCGTGTCGATCTGCTGCAAAATCCCGGCGCTCAAAACCGCGATACGTGAGGCCATCGTCATCGCCTCCACCTGGTCATGGGTCACGTAGATGAATGTGGTCTGCAGCTGTTGGTGGAGCTTGCTGATGTTGGCACGCGTCTCAACGCGCAGCTTGGCGTCCAGGTTCGATAGGGGCTCGTCGAAGAGGAAAACCTTTGGCTCACGCACGATGGCTCGACCTACCGCCACACGCTGGCGCTGGCCACCGGATAGCTGTCGCGGCTTACGGTCCAGCAGGTTCCCTATTCCGAGGATGTCAGCCGCCTGTTCTACTCGTCGCTTGATATCCTCCCTGGGTGTCTTTCTCAATTTGAGCCCGAACGCCATATTGTCATAAACAGACATATGGGGATACAGGGCATAAGACTGGAACACCATGGCGATGTCTCGGTCCTTGGGGGCGACATCGTTGACCACTTGGTCCCCGATCAAGATTCGCCCGTCACTGATATCTTCCAGTCCGGCGAGCAGCCGCAGCGCAGTCGATTTGCCGCAGCCCGACGGGCCGACCAAAACCAGAAATTCCTTATCCTGGATTTGGATGTTCACGTCGTTCACCGCGATGACGTCGCCAAATCGCTTTGTGACGTGATCATACGTTACGCTGGCCATTGGTTTTACTCTCCTTTCTACGCGAATATAGTGATTAGATTATATTCTTAAAAGCCGGAAAATGCAATCGAATTAGCTGGATGTGGGGGTTGGTGGCGGGCGTCGCTACGCTTGTGGCACGCCACCAACCCCCACATCTGCCAAGGGATTATTAAATTCAGTCTGGATTCTCCTTGCCGATTTCCGTCGCTCAATTTAGAATGAGGTCATGGCCCAAAAAGATGACCTCACTCCCATTCGCAAGCAGTATCTGCAGATTAAGCGGCAGTATCCCGATGCCATCCTGTTCTTCCGCTTGGGAGATTTTTACGAGACATTCGACCAGGACGCTGAGATCACCTCCCGCGAGTTGGACATTGTGCTCACCGCCCGTAACGTGGCCAAAGGCACCCGCGTCCCGATGGCCGGAATCCCTTACCACGCCGTGGAAAATTACCTGGCCCGCTTGATAGACCGGGGATATCACGTCGCGATTTGTGAGCAGGTGGGCGACCAACCCGTCAAGGGACTGGTTCCTCGCGAGGTCACTCGGGTGGTCACACCCGGCACGGTAGTCGAACCTGGCCTTCTACCTGGGGATTCCAATAACTATTTGACCTGCGTGGTTGCCACCGAAGATCGCGCTGGCATCGCTTACGCTGACATCACTACCGGCGAATTTGCCGCCACCGAAATCGGTGGGCAGGATATTGTCGCCACCCTGCGGGCGGAATTGATGCGCTTGCGCCCGGCCGAGATCTTGCTTCCCCAGTCCGCGAACCTGGGCGATGGCACGATCGGGCACCTTACTACCTGGCCTGACTGGCGATTCGAACTGGGTCGCTGTAAAGAGGCTCTCCTGCTGCACTTTGAAGCCGCCTCCCTGGATGGTTTTGGTCTGCGCGCTTTGCCACTGGCTGCCCGGGCCGCGGGCGGGATTGTGCAATATCTAAACGAGACCCAGCCGGCTGCCCTAAAATTGCTGGAGGGACTGGCAACTTATAGTCTCAGCGAGTTCATGATCTTGGACGAAGCTACCCGGCGTAACCTGGAACTGACCGAGACGATCCGCGGTGGGTCAACCCAGGGCTCCTTGCTGGAAGTGCTGGATCACGCCATCACCCCGATGGGCCGCCGCCTGATTCACCAGTGGGTCAGCAAACCCCTATTGGACGTGCAGCGTATCCGTCAACGCCAGGACGGGGTAGCTTATCTTGCCTCCAATGGTCTCGAACGAGCGGAAATCCGCCAGGCGCTTAAGCCTCTGGCTGATTTGGAGCGCCTGACTCAGCGCCTGGTTGGTGGCACCTCCCAGCCTCGCGATTTAGTGTCCTTACGCGATACGCTGGGACGTTTGCCAGATCTGCGCCAGATGCTGCCAGAAAACGAACCCGCGTTGGCCGAAGTTCTGGCGGATTTTGTCCTCTGTTCTGACGAGCTGCACCTGCTCGAGAGTGCCATTGACGAAGATCCACCGGCAACTCTTCAAAATGCCGGTGTGATTAAACCTGGCTTCTCAGCCGAGCTGGATGGGATTCTGGAGCGCTCCAAACACGCCCGTGACTGGATTGCGAATCTGGAGAAAGTCGAACGCAAACATACTGGAATCAAGTCGCTCAAGGTTGGTTATAACAAAGTTTTTGGTTACTACCTCGAGGTGACCAAAGCCAATACCGGCGTGGTGCCCGAGGAGTACATCCGCAAGCAAACCCTGGTCAACGCCGAGCGCTATATCACCCCCGAGCTGAAGGAATACGAAACTCTGGTTCTAAAAGCCGAGGAGAGAATCCGGGAGATCGAGGAGCGCTTATTCCACGAGGTTTGCAAGCGATTGGCGAGCGCTGCCAATCGCCTCCTGGGCACTGCTCGGGCCATTGCCAACCTGGATGTTTTGGCCGGCCTGGCGGAAGCCGCTGTCTTAGGTGGCTATGTACGCCCAGAGGTAATCGACGCCGATGTCCTCGATATCCGCGCCGGCCGCCATCCGGTGGTTGAACGCATGCTGAGCGGCGAGCGGTTTGTGCCTAACGATGTGGTCTTCGAAGACGGCGAAAGGGTGCGCATCATCACTGGACCTAATATGTCTGGGAAGTCGACCCTGATCCGCCAGGTGGCATTAATCGCGCTCATGGCCCAAATTGGGGGTTTTGTTCCGGCTGATTCTGCTCGTCTTGGTTTGGTCGACCGCATATTCACCCGCATCGGCGCCCAGGACGAGATCCACGCTGGCCAATCCACCTTCATGGTTGAAATGGTCGAGACGGCCAACATCTTGCACCACGCCACGCAGCGCAGCCTGCTGATCTTGGATGAGATCGGTCGCGGTACCAGCACTTATGATGGCGTATCAATCGCCTGGGCAGTGGTGGAATACATCCACAACCATCCCAGCCTGCGCGCCAAAACCCTCTTCGCCACGCACTATCACGAGCTCACCCAACTGGCGGATTTGCTGCCCGGCGTGCGCAACTACAACGTGGCAGTTAGCGAGGCGGACGGCAATGTGGTGTTCTTGCACAAGATCGTGCCAGGGGGCGCGGATCGCTCCTACGGCATCCACGTGGCCCAGCTGGCTGGGCTGCCTCGGCCGGTCGTGCAGCGCGCCGGCGAGATCCTGCGCCAGCTGGAAGCTTCTTCTGGGAAGGCTGTACGCATCGATCCCCAATCGCCAAAACAATTGGCCTTGTTTCCAGAAACCAACCCCCTGATCGATGAGCTCAAAGAGCTGGATGCCAACAC
>DASQQR010000388.1:0-8804 GCA_035643335.1 Anaerolineales bacterium | reverse complement strand
CTTCCAGCCTGCCTTGAGGCGTTTGTACAGCGCCTGGGTCTGCTCGGAGGGCTTCGTCCCCAAGTCCTTCTGCAACCCCTGGACCAGACGCTTGTAGGTGACCACCGCTTTGGACATGTCCCCGCTGTTGGCATAGGCGGCCATCAAGGCCCGGTAAGCGGGTTCGGGCCAGTGCCCCACCGCGATCCAGCGCATGCCCCAGTCCAGGATTTCCGCCCAACGCTCTTCGGCTTGCAGGATCTCCAGCAGGCGAGCCATCTTGGCTTCGAATATGGCGTGCAGGCGATCGCGCTCTAAGAACACCCATTCATCGTAGAAACCCGGCAGCAGCTCCCCGCCATAGAGGGAAACGGCGGCGATCAGATCATCCGCCGTGCTGTCCTCAAGGGGCACGCGTTCCAGTTCCTGAACGTCGAGGCAATACTGGCTGGGGGGGGTTGAAAGCGAGGCTGAGGTCGTCGATAAGGAAATAGGATTCCCCGTTCGTTTCGAGGGCTTTGCGCAAACGCCACAATTCGTGGCGCAGGTTGCTGCGGGCGTTTTCCTCGCTGGCATCGGGCCACAACAGGCCGGCCAGTCTCTCGCGCCGGTGGCTTTGGCCCGCGTTCAAGAGCAGATGGGCGAACAGCGATTGAGCGTTACGAGTGGGAATAGTGAGACGCCTGCCATCCTGCCGCACTTCAAACTGACCGAGCAAGGTTACTTCGAGCATGCTGGCCCTCGGCGATCACAAGCCGCTAATAAATCAATATTGGTTGTAATTATCGAATTATAGCATCGATATTTCTTTGGTTGAATGGAAAATTACACGCAAATTAACACGCAGAATCCACGTGCGTCCACACGCTGTGGGACGCGGCATCTTTAGAATGAATGATAAATAGACCTGCTCGAAAGGAGAGAAAGATGAACATCAAATCAGTTTTCAATCCAATTATCGGTGGTGGGGAGGCTCAAACGATAGTCGGTCGAACCATCTTCGGAGCCCTCTTGCTGGCAACGCTCGTGGTCACGGCGATCAGCTTCTTACCCAGGGCAGGAGCCCTGCCATCTGTCACAGGCGGATCCACGGCCGACCGCTTCCTGGCCACTAACCCGGAAATCGGGATTGCCCGGCGTTACATGGCATCCAGGCAGAACCTGCTGGCAGCCAACCCGGAGTTGATCCTGGCTCAGCGTTACGCTGCCGTACAGGAGCGAACATCCAGCCAGGATATCCTGGCAGCCAATCCGGAACTTATCCTGGCTCAGCGCTACGCTGATAAGCATAACGCCGCATCCAGCCAAAGCTTCCTGGCAGCCAACCCTGAGTTAATCCTGGCCGGCGACTATGGAAATGTCACCATCAAGAGCGGCCAAGTGGATTTCTCGGTGAACCCAGAGCTTTTTGTGGCGCAGCGATTTTCCGGAGACCAGTCTCGGGGTGCCGTCCAGGCCTCCCCGGCTGATAATCCCGAGTTGATGGTCGCCCAACGTTACGCTCTGAATGGTGAGACCAGCAGCGCAGGGGAATTCCTGGCAACCAACCCGGAGCTGTCCGCTGTGTGGCGTTATGCCTCCACGCGAGACGGAAAATAGGAGCACCTATCGAGCATCCGAATCCCGGATCGATTGACACCCATGGTCCAATGGCAATCGATTGAGAAAAACTGTCCCACAAGCAGTGGGACAGTTTCTCCATATTGTATGAGTGGGATCCACATAGCAAAGAGAGATTAGTCTTTCGAAGGTTCAGAGAATCTTTTGCCTTATCGGAGACGAGCAAGAGAAGCCATGGCGACCTTCACTACTCGTGGACAGCGAATCCGGCGGAAGGCAGGGTGAGCTGGACCACCTGATGGCGGCCGGCGTCCTGGACAATAATTTCGCCGCCGGTCTGGGAGGCATCTACCGGGTCGATCCAGCCACCATCAAAGCCTGGGGGCGGTAGGTTCTGAACCACCCAGACCTTACTGGGGTAGTGAGAAGATGTTTTCAAGGATTAGTATGGATTTTCGAACAAGACCGTAACGTTCTGAGCCTGGGGGCCTTTTTGGCCTTCAATGACGGTGAATTCCACTCGTTGCCCTTCCGATAACGAGCGAAAACCACTGCCGCTGATGCCGCTATGGTGCACAAAGACGTCGCTGCCAGAATCGCGCTGAATAAAACCGTAGCCCTTTTGATTATCGAACCATTTTACGGTGCCTGTCTCCCGCTCTGCCATGTGACTACCACTCCTTTACGACTTACTTGGGTTGATTTATATTATCTATTATTATAAGTCAATTAATCGCAGAGGGAGCGCTCAAATGTTGTTAGGTGGTGGTGTGTGCGGCTTCGCCGTACACACCACACCACCGGGATCAAATTTGACAAGAACTGATACGCAGTTAAGGTGTGTGTTAAAATAATATGTTATGGAAGTCAGCCCCCATATTCAGGCAATTTTGGATGCCGCCCCGACCAAGGCCGGCTGTTATTTAATGAGGGATGCCGACGCGAAAGTGATCTACGTTGGCAAAGCGGTCAATCTGCGCAACCGGCTGCGCTCCTATTTCCACTCCAGCGCGCAGCACACCCCGCGCACACGCCACCTGGTCCGGCATATCGCGGATATCGAATGGATCGTGGTCGGCTCAGAGCTGGAAGCCTTGATCCTGGAGATGAACCTGATCAAGAAGCACCGCCCACATTATAACGTGCGCTTGAAGGATGACAAGCGCTACCCCTACGTCAAGGTGCATTGGGCAGACCCGTTTCCGAAGGTGACGGTCACGCGACAAATGGTCAGCGATGGCTCGCGTTATTTCGGGCCATATACCAGCGTCTGGGCTGTGCACCAGACCCTGGACGTGCTGCGACGCATTTTCCCTTACCTGACTTGCGATCGCACGATCACTGGCCAGGACGAGCGCGCCTGCCTGTATTACGATATCAAGCTGTGCAGCGCTCCTTGCATCGGGGCCATCGATCAGGTCGGCTACCGGCAGACCATCGATGACCTGTGCCAGTTCCTGGAGGGGCGCACCGAGCCAATTGTCTCCCGCCTGCAGACTGAGATGCGGAAAGCTGCCGGAGAGCTACGCTTCGAGCGCGCCGCGGCGATCCGCGACCAGCTACAGGCGATTGAAAAAGTGGTTGAGCGCCAGAAGGTGGTCTCCAGCGATTACGTGGACTCGGACGTGATCGCCATGGCGCGCTCAGACGGCGAAGCCTGCGTCGAGGTGTTTTTTATCCGCAACGGCAAAATGATCGGCCGTGAATACTTCTTGCTAGAAGGTGCTGAGGACTCTCCAGATGCGGACGTGATGTCCGAGTTCATCAAACAATTCTACGACCAGGCGCCTTCGATCCCTCCCAGAGTGCTCCTGCCTCATGAGGTGGAGGAGGCCCATATTATCAAGCAGTGGCTGAAGAACCGTCGCAGTGGGAAAAGGGTTGAGATCCTGATCCCGAAAAAGGGCCAGCAAAAAGAGCTGATCCAAATGGCGGCCGAGAACGCCGCCGAAACCCTGGCGGCACTGCAGGCTCAGTGGAAGGCGGATACCCATCGCCAGGAACAGGCCCTGGCGGAACTACAGAAAGCCTTGTGCCTGCAAGGACCGCCCAACCGGATCGAATGCTACGATATTTCCAACACCCAGGGCACCGCGGCCGTCGGGAGCATGGTGGTCTTCGAGCAGGGGGTGCCGCGCAAAAGCTATTACCGGCGCTTCAATATCCGCACTGTAAAGGGCCCGGACGATTTTGCCAGCATGGAGGAAGTTCTCACCAGGCGATTTAACCGGTGGAGAGCGGCGCAAGAGGCCGCCCAGGTGCCGGGCAAAAAGCCAGACCAGGCGTTCGCTTTGCTGCCGGATTTCCTGATTGTGGACGGTGGAAAGGGGCAGTTGAGCCGGGCGGTGGCGGTCTTGGAGAAGTTTGATCTGTTGGACAAGGTACCGGTCGCTGGTCTGGCAAAACAGAACGAGGAACTATTCATCCCCAACCGTTCCAACCCAATCGTGCTGCCGCGCAAATCCCAAGGCCTGTTTCTGATGCAACGCGTACGGGATGAGGCTCACCGATTTGCAATCACCTCCCACCGGAAACGCCGCACCAAAACCGGCCTGGCCTCGCGCCTGGATAGCATCCCGGGCATCGGCCCGGCCCGGCGCAAGGCGTTGCTGAGCCGTTTCGGGTCGATCGAGAAGATCAAGGATGCGCCTATCGAGGACCTTACCGCCATCCCCGGCGTGACACAGCAAATCGCCCACTCGATCAAATCTTACTTGGAATGACAATCGGGCAGGGTATACTCAAATGTTGTTAGCGGGTTTGGGTGTTCGGGGCGGGGTACCCCGCCCCGAACACCCAAACCCAACAAATTTTTAGTGCTCCCATCGGATGCTTTTTGGGGAATCATAGCAGAGAGCCATGCATTGGCGGTATACTTGGAGTCAGTTATGGCTAAAAAGAAGAAATATCAGCTTTCAGGCAGAGAAAAACGCCGGTTGCGAATTCAGCAGGCGATCTTCATCGCCATTGGCGTAATCATTATCCTTTCGATGGTGATTTCGCTGGTCGCTAAATTCTGAGTTATCTTGACGGGCTTGTCAGCCTGGCTTACAATTGATTGACAACGGAATACTAATAGCCACTCAGGTACCTCGTCCCCCGGATGGGAAGGTTTAAAGGCGAAGCCGGTGAGAGTCCGGTGCTGTCCCGCAACTGTAAGTTTAGTCGAGTAGTTGTTTAGTCAAATAGTCGGGTAGTCACGTCGGAAAGGACTATGAGACTACCAGACTACTGGACTAACGAGCCAGGACGCCCGCCTGGGTGGGTTTGCCACAGCCTCGCGGACAGGAGGTGGGGAACCACAATCCAACAAAGCGAAACCTGAAATCCCGCCCCTGTTCTCTGGACAGGGTTTTTTATATCTTGCGCTTATCGATTCAAGATGGACGCTTTGAGAAAGCCTTATCTGCAAAATACTCTTCTGCTGACGCTGGCGCTGACCCTCAGTGTCGCGATCGGCGCGGTGTTTATCCCTCCTGGCATGGTGGCGCGCATGCTGGCGGCGCAGCTGCCGGGACTGTCCCTGCCGGTCGATTGGCCGGAGACCTTTGATGTGATCGTCTTTCGGATCCGCCTGCCGCACACGATTTTGATCACGCTGACCGGCGCTGCCTTATCGGGCAGCGGAGCGGCCTATCAGGGCCTGTTTCGCAACCCCCTGGCCGATCCTTACCTGATCGGTGTAGCTTCCGGAGCAGGCCTAGGCGCGGTCCTGGCGATGTCCTTTCACTGGCCAAACGATCTGCTGGGATTGTTCACTGTGCCAGCGGCGGCTTTTATCGGGGCGACTGCCACCGTGATTCTGGTGACGATGATCGCTCGGTCGGGTAGGGCACTTCCAACTACCACCTTGATCCTGGCGGGCGTGGCGGTGGGCTCGTTCGCTTCGGCGCTGACATCTTATTTAATGCTGCGTTCGGAGGGAGAGGTACGCCGGGCCCTGGCCTGGTTGCTGGGTGGGGCGACGATGAGCGGCTGGGATCCGGTCATCGCGGCGCTGCCTTACATCTTGATTGGCTTGAGCGCCCTGATCCTGGCGGGCCACTCGCTAAATGTGCTACAGTTCGGGGATGAGCAAGCGCAGCAGCTCGGCCTGCCTGTGGAGCGGGTCAAGACGCTGCTCATCCTGGCAGCCTCTCTAACAACGGCAGCGGCGGTCTCTTTCTCAGGAATCATCGGTTTCATCGGCCTGATCGTGCCACACCTGGTGCGCATTCTGTGGGGCCCGGACTACCGGAATCTGGTTCCGCTTTCGATCATCGGCGGGGCCACCACCTTGTTGCTGGCCGATTTGCTCGCCCGCATCGTGCTGGCCCCCCAGGAGCTGCCTGTTGGCGTGATTACGGCCCTGGCCGGAGCGCCGTTTTTCTTATGGATCTTGCGCCGGGCCAAAGCGCGCTCTTTTTGGTAGTTGGGGTGAGAAAGGTTCGCTTCAACTGGGCAAGCTCCGCTCAGCGCGCTTTTGTCGATGCTTCTGGTACGAGGTAGAAGAAAATGCTGGAAATCCAATCTCTAAGTGCGAGTTACGGTTCAAAGCTGGCGCTATCGGACTTTAGCGCCAGCGTTAACGCCGGCGAGATCCTGGCGTTGGTCGGGCCGAATGGGGCCGGCAAAACCACATTAATCAGAGCAGTGAGCGGGGTGCTGCCAGTCCGGGCGGGCAGAGTGCGTGTAGCCGGAAAGGATCTATCCCAGCTGCCGGCAGTCCAAAAGGCGCGCTTTCTGGCTGTGGTGCCGCAGGCCCGCAATTTGCCGCCCGCCTTCACGGTCTGGCAGACGGTGCTCATGGGGCGGACGCCTTACCTGGGCTGGTTGGGCCAGGCAGGCGAGGCGGATCGAGAGCGTACCCAGTGGGCGCTGGAGCGCACTCACACGTTGACTCTGGCCGGGCGGCGAGTTGATGAGTTGTCCGGTGGGGAGCAACAACGTGTCCTGCTGGCCCGCGCTTTGGCCCAAGACGCCCCTATCTTGCTGATGGACGAACCCACTGTTCACCTTGATTTGCAGCACCAATCCAATTTGCTCAACCTGATCCGGGAGCTGGTGAATGAGCACGACCTGGCCGTCCTGATGGCGTTACATGATTTGAATCTGGTAGCTCTATACGCGGACCGGGTGGCACTTCTGGTAGAGGGCCGGCTGCGTGCCATTGGTACACCGAATGAGGTGCTCACTCCGGCGCGCCTGAGCGAAATCTACCGGATCCCACTGCACGTTATCTCCCACCCTGATTACGGCACTCCGCTAATCCTTCCGGATGGCATGGGGGTCAGGGAAAAGCAGGCGAATTAAGGTTGTTCTTCGCTGAGCAGTTCTTTTATCAGGAGGCTGAAATCCGGAATTGAGAAGGGCTTCTGCAGCCACTGGACGCTGCCCCCTTCCAAGACAGCCTGATCCTCTTTTCTCAAAGGGTGCCCGGTAATCAGGAGCATTTTCACCTGCGGCCAACGCTGGCGCAACGCACGGTAAAGTTCGACGCCTCCCATTTCGGGCATAACCACATCGCTTACCACCAGGTCGATAGATTCCCTCATCTGTTCGTAAATCTGCAGGGCGTCGCGGCCATTGGAAGATACCAGTACCCGGTAGTCATGCGCTTCGAGCATGGCCAGAAGCGCCTCTCGGGTGACCCGATCATCTTCCACCAATAAAATCGTCTCCCCATCCCCCGGGGTCGCCGAATACGCTTCTGCTGATTCGCTTTCACTCTCGGGGAGTGGCAGGGCGGGCAAGTAAATGCTAAAGCTGCTGCCCTCTCCCAGACGACTACGCACGTCGATGTGGCCACCGTGCTGTTTGATGATCCCGTAAGCCTGAGCCAAACCTAACCCAGTACCCTCCCCATAAGCCTTGGTGGAAAAGAATGGTTCGAATATATGAGGTAGTGCCTCGGAGGGTATGCCTATCCCCGTGTCGCTCACACCCAGCCGGATCCATTCGCCCGCTTCCAAATCGGGCAAAGGCGGCGATTCCCCGGGAGTGATATTCAGGCGACTGATCTCGAAGCTCAGCGTTCCCCCTTGGGGCATGGCATCGCGAGCATTGAGGGCTAAATTCATGAAAACCTGCTGCAGTCGGGTAGGGTCACCCTTGACCAGATAAGTCCCCGGCTGGAAGTTCAATTCAAATTGAATCGTTTCAGGTAGCAGGCGTTCCAGCAACTTGTCCATCTCTTTAATGAAGGGCAGCATGTCCAGGGTGCTCTGTTCCATTACTGAGCGGCGGCTGAAATCCAGGATTTGGCGGATCAGACTTGAAGCGCGCTGTACTTGTTTTTGGATGATAACTACCCTCTCGCTCCCACCTGGAAGTAAGTCCATATCGCGGCGCAATAAATCGGTATAAACCATGATGGCAGCCATGATGTTATTGAAATCGTGGGCAATGCCAGCTGCCAGCTGACCCACGGTCGCCAGGCGTTCTTGCATCTGTATGCGAGCCTGATTCGCTCTCTCCTGGGTGACTTCTCGAACGGTAATCACCCATTGGGGCCGTTCGTCGCCAAGAGGACGGGCTTCAACCTCAAAAACCTTCTGGGGTGGACCTTCGAAGGTGATTTCGACCGGTAATGGACTGCCGGAGAATCCGGTCAAATCCTCAATAGAACAGGGACCGAGTTTCGAAATAGCCTGCTGCTCGCCCCCAGATCCGAACAAGGCCAGGATTTTCCGCCCGGTCGAATTGGCCACCACCAAATGGTAATCCGTGTCCAGCAAAAGAACGCCGGCGGGAAGGTGTTCCATAAGGCTTTCCAGCCGGTTCTGCTCGGCGGCCAGCAGGTCGACCAGGCTTTGGACCTGTTGGTAGCGGTTCGCATTGCTCAGAGCGAGGCCCACCTGGTGGCAGATGGCTTGAAGGAGTTCAAGGTGATCGTCCGTGAATGCGTTGGGACGATTGTGAAGCAGGGAAAGCACGCCCAACAAGCTTTCGCCCTGAAGGATAGGTGCGACCAGGGCGGAGTGCACCCCTTCGTCGGTACCGGGGACGTGTTTCCAGCGGTGGTCTTGTTTTATGTCGCTGACCTTGATGGCTTGGCGGTGCAGGCCCACCCAGCCAACCAGACCGGTGCCAAGCTTGAATTTCAACTTGTGCTCGAGTTTCCAGACCTCCTCCCGGCCTCGCCCGGATATCGCCCGCAGACTAAGTTGATTGCCCGCATCAGGTTCATAAAGAAAAGCTTCCCCCAAAAGGCCATTTAATGCCTGGCAGGTCAAGGTCGTAGCGCGATCCAGGATTTCGTCCGGGTCCAGGCTAAAAGCCAATTC
>DASQQR010000387.1:0-3444 GCA_035643335.1 Anaerolineales bacterium | reverse complement strand
ACAGTCCACGCGGCGGTCCATTCGCTGAAGGATCTGCCTATCGAGAGCCCGGCGGGCCTAGCCACTGGCGCAATACCACTGCGCGCGGAGGCGGGGGATGTGCTGGTATCCGCTCAGGGCTACACCCTGGAAACGCTTCCTGAAGGGGCAGTTGTGGGCACCTCCAGTCTGAGGCGAAGCGCCCAGCTGCTCTCTTACCGCCCGGATTTGAAGATCAAGTCATTACGCGGCAACGTGGACACCCGGCTGCGGAAAGCGCTGCGCGGTGAATATCATGCCATCGTTCTGGCAGGCGCCGGAGTAACCCGCCTGGGACTGGAAGATCACATCGCCCAATGGCTGAGCCTGGAAATTATGCTCCCCGCGCCGGGACAAGGCGCTTTGGCGGTTCAGTGCGCCGCAAACGACGAAGAAACGCTTAATTATCTGGCTGCCATCGAGGATCCAGCCACGCGCCAAAGCACCAGTGCCGAGCGCGCTTTTCTCAAACATTTAGGCGGTGGCTGTACCATGCCGGTGGGGGCCTTCGCCAGCATCGATGGAGCGCAGATCGACTTTCAAGGCGTGGTGGCCTCGTTGGACGGCACGAACGTTATCCACTGCCGAGGCTGGGGGAATGACCCGGAAGGGTTAGGCCGGGATTGTGCACAGCAGGCCCTGGAACAAGGGGCCGGCGAGATACTCCTGCCAAAAGGACTGCAATCTTGAAGGAGCTGGAGGCCCAGGTATGGATTTAAACGGCAAACAAATCGTCATCACCCGGCCACGAGCCCAAGCGGATGAATTCGCTGCGGCCTTTGAGACCGCAGGTGCGGTACCCATCCTGTTCCCGGTAATCGAAATCGGCCCCATCGATGACACCACTGCCCTGGACCGCGCGCTGCAAAAACTGAATTGCTATGAATGGCTGGTGCTGACCAGTGTCAATGGCGTCCAGGTGGTGTGGGAGCGCTTCGCGGCGCTGGGTTTGGGGGCCATCCCGGAGGATACCCACTTGGCCGCCATCGGGCCGAAGACCGCCGAGGCTCTGGAAGAACGTGGCGCGCCACCCGATTTTGTCCCCTCGGAATACGTTGCCGAGGCCATCCTGCCCGGGCTGGGCGATCTGCGCGGGCGCTGGGTGCTGCTGCCGCGCGCTGATCTAGCGCGGTCCGCATTGCCAAGGGCCATTCAAGTGGCGGATGGTGTGGCCCACGAAATCGCCGTCTACCACACGCTGCCCGCACGGCCGGACCCGGAGGCAGTTAAGGCATTGAAGGAGGGCGTGGATGTGGTGACTTTTACCAGCTCGTCCACGGTGCGCAATTTCGTGGCCTTGCTCCAGAAAACCGGCCTGGATGCCTCTGACCTGCCGGGGAAGCCGGTCTTGGCCTGCATTGGCCCGGTCACTGCGGAAACGGCCCTGGAGGAGGGATTGGCTGTGGACATCGTGGCGCAGGAGTATACGACGGAAGGGTTGTTGCGGGCGTTGGTGGAGGCGTGAAATGTGAGGCGTGAAGACGTAATGCGTAATTCGTGATGCGTAAATCGTGATTTTTTGCAAGGTGTAAATTTATGGACGTTATTTCAAATCCGATAGTGGCTGAGTTTCCGGTGGCGAGACCGAGGCGGTTGCGACTGAATTCCGGCTTGCGGGACATGCTGCGAGAGACGCAATTATCGCCAAAAGACTTCATTTACCCCTTATTTGTGCGCCATGGCCAGTCCGTACAGCGTGAAATCCCTTCCATGCCGGGGATCTTCCAGTGGTCGGTGGACAGACTCCCCGCGGAGGCGGAGGCCATCGCGGATTTAGGAATCCCGGCGGTGATCCTGTTCGGCATCCCGGAAGAGAAGGACCCGGTTGGGCTGGAGAACTTCGATCCGGATGGGGTGGTGCAGCAGGCCATCCGGGCGATCAAAGAGGCAGTGCCCGAAATGATCGTGGCAACGGATGTATGCCTGTGCGAGTACACTGACCATGGCCACTGCGGGATCCTCAATGCCGGCGATGAGCGACCCCAGCCGCACCTGCCGGAAGGCTACGTGCTCAACGACCCCACCCTGGAGGTGCTGGGCAAGGTCTCGGTTTCGCATGCCGAGGCAGGCGCAGACCTGGTGGCTCCGAGCGGGATGATCGACGGTATGGTAGGCGCCATCCGGGAAGCCCTGGACGAGGCGGAATTCGAGCACATCCCCATTCTCTCCTACGCAGTCAAGTACGCCTCCTCGTTTTACGGGCCGTTCCGGGACGCAGCCGAATCCCCACCCAAGTTCGGCGACCGGAAGTCTCACCAGATGGACCCGGCCAACGTGAGGGAGGCGTTGCGCGAAGCGGCCCTGGACGTCGCGGAGGGCGCCGACATGCTGATGGTAAAACCCGCGCTTCCTTATCTCGACGTGATCCAGCGAGTTCACCAACAGTTCCCCCAGGTGCCCCTGGCGGCCTACAACGTGAGCGGCGAGTACGCCATGCTCAAGGCCGCGGCGGCCAACGGTTGGCTGGACGAGCGCAATGTGATCCTGGAGACTTTGACGGCCATCAAGCGCGCTGGCGCGGACTTGATCCTGACGTATCATGCCAAGGAAGCGGCGGCGTGGTTAACAAGTTGAATCAATGAGGAAGACAATGATGAATTCTTCAACCCTATCCGAGAAAGCTGCTGCAGAACGGCATTATCATGATAAGCGCATGGTGAGCGCCGATTTTAGCCTGGCGCCCTTCACCATCGCCTGGGAGGTGACACGCGCTTGCGCCTACGCCTGCGTGCATTGCCGCGCCGACGCGCAGCATAAGCGCGACCCGAATGAGCTGACCACCCAGGAGGCCTTCGACCTGATCGACCGTTTGGCCGAGTTCGGCAGCCCGATCCTGGTCTTCACCGGCGGCGATCCGATGATGCGCCGCGACCTGTTTGACCTCATTGCCTACGCCACCGAGAAGGGGCTGCGCTGCTCGCTGACCCCGACGGCCACGGCCCTGCCCACGCAGGAACGCCTGATGAAAGCCAGAGAGGCCGGCATCCGGCGCCTGGCACTGAGCCTGGACGCGCCAACCGCTGAAGTGCACGACGCTTTCCGGCAGGTGCAGGGATCGTGGGAGCGCACCATGCGCATCCTGCACAACGCCCAGGCGGTGGGATTGAGCGCCCAGGTGAACACGACCGTATCACGCTACAACGTGGACCTGCTGCCCGACATGGTGCCTTTCATCGAAGAAGTGGGAGCGGTGCAGTGGTCGGTATTCTTCCTGGTGCCCACCGGGCGGGCGCAGGTCCCGTGGATGATCTCGGCCGAAGAGCACGAACGGGTCTTCAACTGGCTGTACGATCTTTCGAAGGAGGCGCCCTTCGACATCAAAGCCACGGCGGCACCGATGTACCGCCGGGTGGCGATCCAGCGCAAAAAGGCGGAACAGGGCAATGGGAGACCAGTCACCTTCCAGGGAGCCGGCTTCCAGTACGC
>DASQQR010000386.1:0-8510 GCA_035643335.1 Anaerolineales bacterium | reverse complement strand
TCTCCAATGTCTCGGGGTTTCCATGCGATTATCCTCCGTCAGGGATATTCAGCCCGTGCACTCCCCACCAAATGCCCGGCAGCATGCTCAATTTCTTCCACGTGGACACATGGGCGCGGCGCTGAAAAACGTCATAATCATGCGCTTCGATGTCATCCAGGATGGCGCCATATATCTTAGCGGCGGCCGCGATAGCCATGCGACCGTCCGTATTCAACATCCCCACCCCCGGCCAGGCCTCAGCGTAAAGTTGTCGGTTGCGACCGATCTGGAACCTCATGAAAGCCCGCCAACGATCGTCCACAAGGCCGCGGGAAAGATCCTGCTCGGATAGGTCAAAGGCACTCAGTTCCTCCAGGGGCAGATAGACTCGACCCGAGCGGAAATCCTCTCCGATATCCCGCAAGATGTTCGTAATCTGCAGGGCTACTCCCAGTTTGACCGCGTAGGGCAGCGCAGCGGGGCCTTCAAAGCCGATGATATGCATGCTCATCAGGCCCACCGTAGAAGCCACACCGTATGCGTAGGTGGCCAGATCATCAAAGGTCTGGTATCGATCCTGGCCCAAATCGCGTGCCACGCCCTCAAATAATTGCTCGGTGTAGCGCTGAGGGATATGGTAGCGCCGGCGCGTATCGGCCCAGGCCATGGCGATCAAAGCATCGGGCGAAGGATTCCGAGAGAGCGCTTCCCGGCTCCAGTTCGCCAGCTTTGCCAGACGGTCCCTGACCGGTTTGTCGACGATATTGTCGCAGACCCGGCAAACCGCGTACAGCGCCCGGATCGAACGCCGCTTTTCATAAGGCAAAAAGCTGCTGGCTGCGTAAAACGAGCGGCTATTGACGCGGGTCACGAAATCACAATAGGCGTAGGCCTCGTCAAGCGCCCTGATGTCCTCCAGATGCACTGGCAGCGGCCGCAAGCGCGTCTCCCAGCCCTCGTGGGCAAAGGAGAGCAGCGTATTTTCCCAGGCTCGTGGTTGGTAAGTGGTCATCGAAGTGCCTCTGATATTCCGTGCAGCCAGCGTGTAAATCTCAATTCGGGGTCATCAATTCAGTGAATTCTTTGAGGGTGCTCGCTATCGTCATAATGATTCTAGATGCTTTGAAATTCACAGACATCAGGCATCTGGGGAGAATTCTTCCTGACCAAGTGGCGAGTCTTTTCCCTGGTCAGCTGGAGGAGGATACAGGCGGGAACATTACATAATTGCAGACTCGACCCTTTAAAGTTGGCCCAAAACTTGCACCCAAGGGCCTTGTAAGACATGGCAGTCATCGAAGCGGTGGAGTCAGAAGTGAACTTACGCATCCAGAGAGCATTCGTGCTGTTATTCTTGATCAGCCTGTTGCTGTTCTCGGCCTGTTCCCCATTGGCTGGGGCAGGGTCCTCTTCGCTGGTGGAAAGCGGCATCGCCACAGACGCCGAAGGGGTCGTTCAGGAGGCAGCGGATACGGATACTCTGTCGCCAGGCGATCCTGCTGCCCAAGACATGGTAGCCTTCCGTGGAACCGTCTTTGTAGCCACTTCCAGCATCGTTGAAAGCCTGTGGAGACTGGCGGACTGGCGCATCAGCGACCAGCCTGTCGATACCGACGAGGAGGATCTGCCCGTAGATTGCAGCCTGCACCCGCATGCGGGGGTCGCCAACCAGTGGGTTGGCAGCTGTGCGGGGGAGGTCCTCGTGCCCAAGGCAGGCGCACAGCATATCGCCGTGATGCTCACGGACGAAAACGGCCAGGTCACTATGATTCAAGTCGCACCCGATCCGGGCAACTCAGGCCCTTAACTTGACAATCCGGGCATAATCGCGATAATCAGGATTAACCATGTTACAACAGACCGTCCTCCGGCCCAAGACAGAACAGCGCCCGCTCACGACGGCGCATCTGGCCCAGACTATGGCCTTACTGCAGCTGCCGGCCACGGAATTGGTCCAAAAAATCGAATCAGAACTGGCCACAAATCCTGCCCTGGAGTTGCGCGAAGTGCGTATCTGCCCGTCGTGCAAACGTGCCTTGCCGGATGTTGGGCCATGCCCTCGCTGCAGCGCACCAAAGACCTTATCCACAGAAGAGCCCATCATCTTCGTATCCCCGGGAGAAGACTTTCGCACCCCCTCTCATCGCTACCAGGAGGATTTTCCTGAGGATAATTATTCCCCCAACTTTGAAGATCTTCCCACCTATGTGTTTCGCCAGATCGCGCCGGAACTCAAGCCCGCCGACCGCAAACTTGCCGCCTACATTCTGACCAACCTGAATGAGGACGGATTGCTGGAAACCTCAGTGATGGAGATCGCCCGCTATCATCACATCCTTCCATCCCAGGTCACCAGCGTGCTGAGCCTGATCCAACGCGCGGACCCGGTCGGTGTTGGCTCGCCGACGCCCCAAGATGCGTTGCTGGTACAACTGGAGATCCTGGCTGAAACGCGGCCGGTACCCTCTTTGGCTGGTCAGGCAATCCGCCAGGGGATGGACTTGCTCAGCCGGCACCAATATGCGGAACTTGGCCGCCTGCTGAGCGTGCCGGCGCGCCAAGCCGAGAATATTGCCCGTTATATCAGCGAAAATCTGAATCCGTTCCCGGGGCGTGCATCCTGGGGTGATATCCGCCAGGGCACTGGCGAACCCCCGGATGTCTATACCCATCCGGACATCCTCATATCGCTTTTGAATGACTCACCCCAAAATCCCCTGGTTGTAGAGATCGTCTCGCCCTTTTCTGGCCGGCTCCGGGTTAGCCCGATGTTCCGCCGGGCTTTGGAGCAGGCACCGCCGGAGAAAACGGAACAATGGAATTCGGATCTCGAAAAAGCGGATCTGCTGGTGAAATGCTTGCAGCAGCGCACCAACACCATTGTGAGGCTGATGCGCGGGATCGTTAAACTGCAGCGTAAATTCATCCTCAAGGGAGATGGCCATTTAAGACCAGTCACCCGCGCTCGCCTGGCCAAAGAGCTGGAAGTGCACGAATCCACGATCTCCCGGGCCGTTTCCGCCAAAATTGTGCAATTGCCCAATGGTCACGTTATTCCTCTCTCGAAATTCTTCGATCGCAGCCTGAGTGTGCGCACTGCCGTGAAAGAGATCATCAACCACGAGACCAAACCACTGAGCGACAGCGAGATAGCCGCAGAGCTTGAACTCGAGGGATACCGCGTTGCCAGGCGGACTGTGGCAAAATATCGATCTATGGAAGGCATCCTGCCCTCCCACCTGCGCAAGAACCACGCTTGCCCTGAGCCTGAATGAACTTGCCGTCTCGTATCCCGCGCTTTGCCTTCCTAAACCGCCGGCAACCCAATTTAGAAGAGATTGAGGCTCTCCTTGACCTCTATCCGATCGCCAGCCTGTTGGTAGATCTCCAGCGGGATCGCATCTTGCTCGCCAACGCCAAAGCGACCGAGTTGACCGCCTTTACCCGGATGGAGTTGACAGATATGCCACTGGGAACTCTGTTCCCCAATCTGTCGCCCGGCGATTGCATCCCTTCCGATTTTAATACTGGAAAGAAAACCTTTACCTTAACGACCCCCTGTTTGGCCCACAGCGGAACGCAGATCGAGGTCATCTTGACCTCGAACCGGCTGGCGACAGCCGGATCATGGGCACTCCTGACAGTGCAGCCGCTCGCCATTCATGAACACGAGCAGTCGGAGCGCCAGCGCCTGACCCAGCGCCTCAAAGATTTTCACGCCCTGGCAAACACATTTCTGAAAGCGGACATCGATCAAGCCCTGAAGGCCGCCGTTGAAATCGGCCACAACTTAACCGGCGCTGCCCATTTAGGGGTGTACGTCTACGATTCACCTGGACCCCAATTGATGCGCCGGGTGGTCTGGGGGGACCAGGAAAATCTTCCTGCCGAGATCTCACCTGCGGATGCCGGCACCCTCACCCGATCCACCCTTTGGGCTCCAGGCAAAAGAACCCACACCGCCCTGCACCGCCACGCACGGGCGTCCGGCTACACTTACCTGGCCTCAGTCCCACTGGGAGAAGCTGGCGCTTTTGTAGGCCTGGTCGTGGCCGCGGATCCTTTGGCGACGCCGCCTTCAGATCTGCTCCCGACTTTGGGAATTCTCGCCGCCAACCTCACCGCGGCCATCCAGCACTATGCGCAGACCACCCATCTGCTCGAAGACCGAAAAGAGCGCCAACGGAGCATGAAGATCGGCGAGATCGTCAGGGAAAATATCCAGGAAAGCGTGATCTTGCTGGACCCCGACTTACGTGTTTTGGACATGAACCCGGCGGCAGAATTGACCCTGGGATTCGCCTGCAATGAGATATGTAGCGGACCGGTTGAAAATGTGCTCATCGGCGCGGAAAACCTGATCCCGGCCCTGCAAACCGCGCAGCAGGGCATTCCCACCCACAACCTGGGCAACGTCCGCTTCCACCGCCGTAGCGGGGAACCTTTCTCGGCTCATGTGCGCATCTTCCCGTTCACAGGCGAAGAGCACCTGGAGGGGATCGTCGTTTTGATTCAAGATCTCAGCGAGCACGAGCAGGTCCGTATCCGCAACCAGCAGCTGGAACAGCGGGCCCTGCTGGGAGAAGTCACAGCCATCTTTGCCCACGAAGTGCGCAACCCAATTAACAGCCTCAGCACCGGACTGCAGCTGCTCGAGATGAACCTCTCCGAAGATGACCCAAACCAGGAAATCATCACTCGCCTGGGAAGCGACCTGAACCGGCTCGATCACCTCATGGACTCGGTTCTAACCGTTTCACGACCGGTCCAAAACAAGATGGAGCCGGTGGCGTTAGATTTGTTGCTTCAGAGATTGCTCGAACGTTGGCGCCCGCGTTTAGCTCGCGAGAGCATCCAGCATCATCTTCAGCTGAGTACAGAGCAGGCCAACATCCTTGGAGATGCGCGCACTTTGGAGCAGGTATTCAATAACCTGATCAGCAACGCGGTGGATGCGATGGGCGAACGTGGGGATACGCTTACCCTGCACATCCGCCGCATCCTCGATTCGACGGACCGCGAGCAAATTGAGGTGAGCGTTTCCGATAATGGGCCTGGGATTCCGCAAGAAAACCGTGAGAGGATATTTGATCCTTTCTTCTCCACCAGCAAAAATGGTACCGGCCTGGGATTAGCCATCGCCAAGCGCATCGTCACCGCTCATAAAGGCACCATCCACGTAACCAGCGTCCCCGGTGGCACAGTCTTCCAGGTGGTTTTTCCCGCAGCCGTTGGAGGCTGAAGTACGTACTTCAGGCTTCAACCAGCTAATCAAAGGAGCTCGCCATGACCGTAACCATTTTGATCGTCGAGGATGAAGAAAACGCACGCAAGAATATCGCCTCCTTCTTGACCACCAGGGGCTATGAAGTTATCGATGTGGCCACTCTGGCTGAAGCTCGAGAATGTATCCGGGCAGGTGCAGCTGACGTTATTTTGCTGGACGTTCGCCTGCCGGATGGGTACGGCCCCTCTCTCCTAGAAGAGACCGCCTACCTGGAATATGCGCCCCCAATTATTGTAATCACGGGTTATGCCGAGATTGACATGGCAGTCGATGCTATGAAAAACGGCGCTCAAGATTTCATCCAAAAGCCGATTGAGTTCTCCCGGCTCGAAACCACTATCCAGCGCGCCAGCGAAAAGGTCGCCATGCGACGAGAGCTGGCTCACTACCGCCAGGCCCAACACAAGGAACTGGGTTTTGTGGTCGGCGAGAGCAAAGCGATGCGCGATTTGCTAGACTATGCGCAGCGGGCCGCGGCGGCGTCCGTATCGGTGTTGATCACCGGTGAGACCGGTAGCGGCAAGGAGGTATTGGCCAGGGCCATTCACCGCATGGGACCTCGGGCTGAGAAGCCCTTTATCGACATAAACTGCGCCGCCATCCAAACCACGATGCTCGAATCGGAATTATTCGGGCACGAAGCCGGCGCCTTCACCGGAGCGGATAAACGCAAACTCGGGTTAATGGAATACGCCGATGGGGGTATTCTCTTCCTCGACGAGATATCTACTATGCCCCTGGATATGCAGGCCAAGCTGCTGCGGGCCCTGGAAGATCGCAGCTTACGTCGCGTGGGCGGGTCGAACAAGATTCACGTGGACGTTCAAATCATTGCAGCCTCGAACCGCGACCTGCCGGCGATGATTGAGAAGGGGGAATTCCGCGAGGATTTGTTCTATCGTCTTAAAGTCTTGAACCTTCACATCCCGCCGCTAAGAGAGCATAAGAAAGATATTCCCGCCCTGGTGGGACATTTCCTGTGCCAATTGAATCCGCAGAGAGGGGTGAACGTTACCGATGTGACCCCGCGGGCGATGAAGGCGCTGATAGCCTACCGTTGGCCAGGGAATATCCGCCAGCTGCACAATGTCATCGAGCGCGCCCTGCTCTTCTGCGAGGATTCCGCCATTGACCTCGCCCAACTACCGCCCGAGTTACTCGCCTGATTACGACCCCAGAGGTTTCCATAGGATCGCTGCGGGCGAGATACGCTCGCAGGACCCGGTAGCACCCAGGCCAAGCCGCTTCTGAAAACCCCTGGGGGCTGCCCAATCTTCCATTCTCCCAGCCTTCCAACCTTCCAATCTTCAACCTTCAACTGATTCTTTGATTGGCACACCTCTTGCAACAATGGGCCTCAGGAGTGAGAATATGCCCAAATTGCCGCTGCCGCCCAAAAACACCCGCCTGGGTTTTCACTACTATCCCGATACCGAGCACTTCCGAGAAAGCGATCTGCAAACCTGGCTACCCGAACTGCAGTCGCTGGGTGCCACCTGGCTAACCCTTGAGGCGCCCCTCGACAGGGCCATCCCGGAACCTTTTCTAAATGCCCTGATTGTCGCTGGCATCGAACCCATTCTACACTTCCGTCTCCCTTTTAGCCACTCGCTGTGGATCCAGGATCTGAAGTTGCTCTTCAAAGCTTACGCCCGCTGGGGGTTGCATTATGTGGTCCTGTTTGACCGGCCAAATTGCCGGGAGACCTGGCCTGCAGATGCCTGGGTACAGAGCGATCTGGTCGAACGCTTTTTGGATCTGTTCATCCCTGCCGCTCAAGCGGCCCTACACAGCGGTTTGATCCCGGTGTTCCCGCCCCTTCAGCCCGGCGGCGATTATTGGGATACTGCTTTCTTGCGAGCGGCGCTGCACGGATATCGCAGACGCACGCATTGGAGGAGGACAAGCCAGCTGGCCTTGAGCGCCTACGCCCGGTCGGGAGAACGACCGCTGGACTGGGGACTTGGTGGTCCGGAATGCTGGCCTGGCGCCCAGGCCTATTCTACGCCTCCTGACCAACAAGATCACCGGGGCTTTCGCATCTTCGATTGGTATTCGGCCATCTCCGAGGCGGTCCTGGCAGAATCTGTTCCGATCCTGTTATTTGGGGCTGGCAGCTACCCGCAGGCCGGTCAAGGCCACAAAGACGACAGCTTAACAGAATCCGACCATACGGATAGAAACTTGCGCTTGGTCCAGGCCATCTACCCAACCGGTGGCACCGAAGGGATGCATGCATTTCCGGACTCGCCGGCCGATAACCCTGGACCATTGCCGCCTCAAGTGCTGTGCTGCAATTTTTGGCTTCTGACCGCCTCGCCGAGGAGCCCACACGTCCATCAGGCCTGGTTTAAACCCGACGGACGGACCCTTGCCATCGTTGGAACCCTGCGCCAGTGGTTAGCAGGATTGGCCGATCGGCCCCAGGATGATCCTGAAGTGACCCCTTCCGCTTCACAGCAACCTTCGAGTTCCCCGGCACAGGCCGCATCAGCCTCCCGTCCCATCCAGCACTACCTGCTGCTGCCTGTATTCGAGTGGGGCATCGCAGACTGGTATTTGGACGCCATCCGTCCCTTTGTGAAAAAACACTTCCCCACAATTGGTTTTTCGTTGGAAGAAGCCGCTCACGCGGCCCGGGTTACTGTCGTCGGCAGCCAGTATCTTATTCCGGACTCGAAGCTGGACGAGTTGCGCGCCGCCGGCTGTGTCGTTGAGCGAATCGACGGAGATGGTATGAATATTGCAACAAGACTAGCGGCCTACTAGGAAAGTCTCCGGAAATTAGCACCTGCAAACCTCCCGAAGGTTTCGAGGTGCCTTATTCAGCCGATACGCGCGCATGCGAAGGTCACTGGCCGCCGCAAATCACTGATAAACCTTTGGGAGGTTCAGGGATACCAGTATGCAAACGCTTTGGACGATACCTATTGCAGAGGAAATCATGAATCAAACCAGGAGTTCAATTCCACCGGCTACCGGCCAACCCGTCCTGAAGGTCCTCGGCCTGGGCGGGGGTGGCTGTAACGCCGTCAACCGCATGATCGAACTGGGTTTGAACGGCGTCGAATTCGTCGCCGCCAACACGGACAACCAGGCCCTGAAAAACAGCCTGGCTCCGGTAAAGATCCAGTTGGGTCCCCGCGTCACCCGGGGCCTGGGGGCCGGAGGGATCCCAAAAACCGGCCATGCCGCCGCAGAAGAGAGCTACCGGGAGTTGGAGGCGGCTCTGGCCGGCGCC
>DASQQR010000385.1:0-8498 GCA_035643335.1 Anaerolineales bacterium | reverse complement strand
TCCGGGCACGATGGGCTGGTCGGTACCCAGGTCGTTCAATTCGCGCAGCTGGTCCAGGGAGACGCCAGTGATCGCGGCGACGCGCCACAACGTGTCACCCTCCTTCACGATGTAGACGATGCGGCCATCGGGACCCGGGGTAGGGGTGGGGAAAGGCGTGATCTGCAGTTGTGGGGCGGCCGAGGCCGGGAAGCCTAAACCTAAGAAAAACAAGGCTAACAAAGCCAGGCCAGAGGCGAAGAGGACTTGTTTGTGCGTAACTCTAAACATGTGTCCGATTATACTTTAAATAGGGTTGAAGATTGAAGGTTCGAACCCTTCAACTACGCTCAGGGCAAGGGTTGAAAGTTGAAATTGGAAGGGGGTCAAAAAGGGGTTTCCGCTAGAAAAACGAATGGAAACGAATAGGCGGATTTACGAAGATTAAGCGGAGGTTAAGGAATTGGGAAATGGAGGAAGGACCGAAAATAGGGGAGCCTGTGGCGAATTTGCCCTGCAAAAGGGCGAAAAAGGGGGAGGAAGGGGGGACGGGGGGCTGATTTCAGGCCAACTCCGGAGCAGGGGCGAACCGGCGAAAAAGGCCATTTTAAGTGTAAGTTAATATTATGCGAAAAAAAACGAATACCCATTTAACGACTTAAATAGGGTATTCCACTTGCAGAAAGTGGGAAAAAGGGGGGTGAAGAAGAAGTAAGCAGTTATCAATGAACAGTGATCGGTTTGCGGACGACGCCCACCGGCGATGACCCGCACAGGGTCCGGCTCGCCGGCTCGGACCGTGATGGAGCGCCTTTGTTTGGGGGAAATTTATGGAGTCCCGCCAAGATCCCCAGGCGCGGGTATCCGTGCCCAGGCCAGTTGGAACATTCTTCGGGAATGCTCGGGTCAGTTTTATGGGACGCGGACAAGCGCGGAAAAACGCGGATAATGTTCTATTATTCACGGAGGAGAAAGCGCCATGATTCCGCCGCCTTAGGCCATACGCACCTCAGCGATCAGACCCTGAAGATTCAACCCTATTGAGTCGGTCCCAGCCAGCTGTGTGTGGAGGGGAGGCAGGCTACGGTGAGTCACGAAACCAGGCTCGTCGAGTGCGCGGCGGTGGATTGTACGCGCAAGCTTGCAACGTGGTCACGACGCCGGGTGCATTATTGCCCGGATTGTAGAAGAAGGCGGCGGTTGGAAAGCCGGTTGCGGTACGAAGAAGAGGAGCGAGAGGCGGCGGATGAACTGCACGATCCAGAGGCGATGCTCAGAAAGAAGCTGGAGGAAGCGGAATTCGCGGTGCTGCACGACGCGGGACCGGAGGAGGGGGCATTCCGGCGGGGGGCCAGGCTGACCCAGCGGGGAGTGCACTTTATGCTGCAATTCGAGGCGATGGCGATGAATTCGGTTTTGGTGCACACGCGAACCCGGCGGCGCCACCGGGTGTTACGAGGTCCGAGGGGGAAGCTGGTGTTGGATCCGCCTTGCAACGCGGCGGATGAGGGCCTGGCGGAGAACGGAGCATGACATCACAGTTACATCCCAAAGAAGAAGGGCGGATCTCAGAAGGGCGGGTCTGTGACCCGCCCGTACAGCTTTTCCGTTGTTTGAAGAAAACGGCGATCGTGCTGATGCTGTTGTTCCGGCTGGACAAGCCGGTGGGGGAGAGCGAGAGCGCCGAGATCCTGGATCTGCATACGGAGACGACGCGGATTTATCTGAGGTCGCTGGCGCGGTTGGGGCTGGTGACGCGGACGCACCGTTATCGTGGATGGATGTTGACGGCCGGCGGGCGGCAGATGATCCTGGGGGAAGCGGATCATCGATGGAATGCGCTGGAGGCCGGAAAGATTAAGGCGAGCGCGGAAAATCCGCGTTCGCTCCCGGAAAATCCTAGTGCGAGCGCGGAAAATCCGCGTTCGATCCTGGAAAGTCCTGTCCCGAGCGCGGAAAATCCGCGTTCGGCCACGGAAAGCACTGTCACGAGCGCGGAAAATCCGCGTTCGACCGCGGAAAAACCGCGCTCGAGCGCGGAAATTCCGCGTTCCCGGCCTATAGCTGCAGCTAGCTTAAGCTTAAGCTTTAAAGCAGAAAGCAATAAAGCAGCTGCAGCTATAGCTAAGGCGAGCGCGGAGGTCTCAACTGGGAAGATGAGAGTACTGCATTCCCTGATGAGCCGGGGTTTCCAGTTGGCGAAGAGAAGGGAGCGGAGGCCGAGGGGGCGGCCCCGGACCGATGCGATGGTGCGGGCAAATCTGGAGGCGTTCGGTTCGATTGGCGTGAGGCGAAACGAGTTCGTGTTAGAGATTTGCGGAATGGAACACGTTACGCCAGATTATATATTGGGGCAGAAAAAACGTTTGGAACGCGAGGAGAGATATTCGCACGGGTTGTTGCTGACGGTGGTGCGGAGCAAGGATTATCTGCCGGCAAAATACCTCGCCCCCGAGGATTCGGATTCTCAGCCGCAGCTTTTTGAAATCGATCTGGGGTCCGAGGAGGAGGGCGAGAACATGGCGGATATTTCGACAGGCTCAATCCAGCGGATTTCGACAAGCTCAATCCAGCGGATTGAGCCCGCCCCGTCCATCCACGAGCAAATATCGGAAAGTGGCATGACGGCGGCGAGAGCCTGGTCAGCGGTGCTTGGGCAGCTGAAGAGGGATATGCCGAAAGCGGGTTATGACAAGTGGATCAGGGATACGGTACTTTTGTCTGCGAGGGATGGGGTTGTTGTGGTGGGCGCGGCTGACGAGTATGCGCGTGATTGGCTGGATAGCTGGTTGGCGAGCACGGTGAGGCGGCAGCTGGCGGGAATTTGCGACCGGTGTGTGGAGGTCAGGTTTGTGGACATCACTGACACGAATGGTAAAAAGTGAAAAAAAATTTAAGTTGGAAAAATCTATTGTGGAAGAATGTGACCGGGCAAATGCAAATATATTCATTAACTATCAAAATTTCGGTCATTAAGCCGATGACATATTTCCTAGTTTGTGCTAGAAATGGTATATGGTGGGGAAATAATCTACCAAAAACATGAGTTAATCTGCACTGCATTTCCCCGACCTTTAGTACCTTACGAGTGAAATTCTTGTTTTTTGTGCAAGAAAATGTAGATTTACTTAGATTCATGTTCCCTTTTTGGTTCCGGCTTGTCCGGGTTAGGCCTGTATATAGCTAATTGGGCGCGCTCCGTAGTAGTGGAGAGATAGCAAACGAATGAATAAGGTACTTCCAATTCTGGTTCTAGCCGTATTCGCAGGCGGTTGCCAAGCGTCCATGCAGACAACACCTGCTATCTCAACCTCGGCGATAACGCCGTCAAGTCTAGCGCCTACTAACTTGCCTGCCCCGCGATCCACGCCAACGATCCGGCCTTCAGCGACTATGCCCTCAACACAACCCTCCACGACCGTGCCTACGTCCGCCTTGGTCGAAGGTTGGCTCCTCTATCAAAACGACTTGCTCGGCTACGAATTTAGTTATCCGCCGCAGGCGCAGGTTAGTTCGGCCGGCCCGGATGGCTACTCCCCGGACGATGTACCACCTGGCATAACTCTGGATTATTTAGCCCTGCTGGAAAGCATCTATCCGGACGACCTGTGTGTGGGAGTCGGCTACGAGACGGGCTTTGTTACTATTCAAGCACCGCTCAATCGGGGGGGCAAATTTGTCACCTGTGGCGTAACTGGTGTTGGCGATGTTGACTTGATTGAGAAATCCGAGACGATTATCATCGCTGGGCAGTCCTATACCGCCACTGGTGATGAAGTTCGCGACCGCTATGCGGCTGCGACTTTCCGGGAATTTTTCTTCACTTCTCTAGAAGATGGGACTCGGATTGGCTATGGGGGCTCAGGGGCAACCTACGACAGCTATTTGCCAGTCAAACAGACGCTGCAACAAATCCTGGCTTCCTATCGTAAGGTCCTTCCAATTGCCTCCTGCGGCTCCAACTGGACACAACTTTATCCGGGCATCTTCGCTGTTGTCGCAGGGGGACCCGGTGATCCGCCTAATCATGTCCGTTCTGCGCCCAGCACAGATGCCAGCGCCATTACCCAGATCGATCCCGGCGAATTTGTCCTGGTAATGGAAGGCCCTACCTGTGTCAACAACCTGGTCTTCTGGAAAGTAAGAAGCGATGCGATACCTGGCGGTGTAGGCTGGACAGCAGAAGGCGATGGCGCCAAGTATTATTTGGTGCCTTTCCATCCGTGACACACAGACATTCTGAATGCACCATTTCTGACGTTGCCAGGGTTTGAGATCGTTTTTTTAGCACCAGCCGGACCGCTTCGTGCGAAAGGCTCTCCAGTTGGGTCAGCGCCACCAGACGATCTGCCAGCAGTTGCAGCGTCCAACGTACGCGACCATCCGGGGGCTGGCTTTGGGCTAAGGTCGTTTGATTTTTCTTGCACCCGAGCGACCCTTTTGGGTCAGTGCTACCAGTTCAGCCTTTTCGGCTTTGTCCAAATCCGCAATGTATTTCTTCGCCATCGCCATCGCCTTCCTGGCTTTTGGCGAATTTTAACTATCAAAACTTTTTTGATGAAGTAATAGGGCGAAATATGTAGAAAGCATGTGGCAACTGGTCTGGGAAGAAGGCCGTCCACGAATAGGATCACGAATACGCGAATTAGGAGGTGTCTCCTGGCGCAGGTAATGGTGAAGCGAACGAGTTGTTACTTACAAAAGAGTAAGGATTTGCCGCTTGAAGTCGATCTGAGAATGCTGTATAGTATTTATGGCGCTAGCTGAACATGATTCACCGTTCCGCCCAAGGGGGCGGGAAAAGGGCGAGCAATGATACTTGAATAAAGACGCATAACCTTCGATCAGACATGTAGAGTTGTCGCCAAAAAAATCACCTTTTGCCAAAACAAAGACAAGGAGATATCAAGATGGGATACGTTGAGCAAAACCTCATGCCGGGCGAACAGGTTGTTCTCAAGGCCAAATTGCACTGGGCGATGTTCCTTGGTCCGGCTATCATTGCGGGAATAGGGTTTCTTCTTCTCATGGCATCGGCAGCGAGCAGGACAGAGGCCACCGCCGGGATCAGTTGTTTAGCCGGGCTTGTTTTTTTGCTGGGCTTGGTCTATGCATTTCGCGCGGTAATCAGTTATTTCACGACCGAATTCGCAGTCACCAACAAGCGCGTTTTAGCCAAAACAGGGTTGCTTCGCCGGCGCTCCTTGGAGCTGCTCTTAGGAAAAGTCGAGAGCATCGGCGTTAGCCAGCCTATCCTGGGGCGGATCCTCAACTACGGTACAATCGTAGTGGTTGGCACAGGCGGGACTAAGGAAGGCTTTCCGAACATAGCGGCGCCGATGGACTTTCGGAAGCGGGTCCACATCCAAATTGCAGAGCCAGCGTGAGAGGCTGGGTGGGACCAGCTTTGCTGGTGACCCACAAAGTGCCTGAAGGCGCGCGGTTACAAGAATATAGCCAAATTTGTATTTAGACCAGCACAGAGTCGCCGTTCGTAGGCCCATCTTTGTATTTTCTTGAGATGACGAAGTCCAATGATCTATTGAAACATCGATGATCCGCCATCGACAAAAGAATGGTATAGGACTAAGGCACCGCCACTGCGCTTAATTGACTTGGACGCGGGTATTTTTGCGTTCTGAGGCAACCAGCGCTCTGCTTTTTGGAAGTGGCCGTGGCAGAATCGGTGGAAAAATCTGTCGATTTAACCTTGGATTTGACCTATACTCGAAAAAAACAGGTAGGAACTTAGATTCTCCAGCTTGGATTGTCAAATGGATGAAAATGACTCGTCAAATCACCAAACTGAGGAAGTTTTTGATAGATTGGATCGAATATCAAAAATTGATCTAGAAATTGCCAGGAGGGAAAGTAAGCTCAACGAAATTCGGGTCAGAGCTAGATATGTGATAATCAGCTTTCTGCTAATCGCTCTTGCTCTCGTCATTACCACGCTGACTGGTGTTCTCAATTCCCTAGCTAGCCCGACTTTCGGTAAAGAATTTTTGTTTCTTATGGCTGCCTACATTACGGTCATTGCGTTAGTAATGCCGTTTTATCTTCAGATTCAAACTGCTCGTCGCCAAACAGAAATCGATGAGTTAAATGCACAAAAGAGAATTCTCACCCGATTGGACAAGACCTCTGCTGGTGATACAGCCTCTGCCACCTATTTTGAAAGCTTAGTCCAGATCAATATTGAAAATTTGGGAGCCTACTATGCTCAAGTAAAGAATCATGCCGAGAGAGGTTTTATGGCCTCATTGGCAGTCGCTATTGTTGGATTTGCGTTGATTGCGACGGGGTTGATACTGGGCTTTGTGCGCGCTCCAAATGCACAAACACTGGCCTACATATCCTCAGGTTCAGGCGTAATCACTGAATTTATTGCTGCAATTTTCTTCTATCTATATAACCGTACGGTAAGACAGATGAAGGATTACCACGATAGCCTCCTATCTGTTCAAAACATCCTGCTATCATTCAAGATAGTTGAAGATACGAAAGAGGAGAGCGAGAAAGTCAAGATGGTAACCCAGATGATCGGTTTCCTGGTTGGGAAAGCTCACGATTAACTGTGCGGGTTGATTTTGCCCTTGTGGAATCATTGAGATTGTCTATCAAAGAAAACCAATTGGATTATCGCGCTTTGGATAAACTGTGGATCAAGAATTCATACAAATATGTTAGATTTCTCGGAAGCCAGGCACTCTGGGAGGATCGAAATTTATTGACCGCGGGAGGCGAGTATGAGTTTCTGGACTGATTTATTTGCGCTGCATGGCATGTCAATGTCTCAACGGTTGGAGGAGTCATTAGAGGCGATTCTGAAAATTTGGCAGATCACGAACTCTTGCAAGAGATATTCCCCGGAGTTGATAACGATCGAATTGATTTGCGAAAAAATTCTTAAAGCGAATGGCTGGTGGAAGGATGGTTAAGCTTTTGCAAGCTAGAGCAGGAATTCAGTGTTGATTAGGAGCATATTGCACAATCAGACTTAGCGATTTGTGCGAAGATCCCGCTGCGGGCCGAATTAGGGATTGCTTCAGCGGAAGAGCACTGCTTCGCAATGACAGCTGTGCAACATGCCGCTGACCGGGACACAACTACCGTGCTCCAGCTGCATCTCGTTGGCATAGACCCGGCAGACCCGCTCGGGTTGGAAATCGAATCTCGGAAAAGTAAAGAAGTGGCTGGCGGCGTGACTCAGGGTCCAACTCTGCAATTGAATCGGTTTGGTGTAGTTGATCGTGATCTCCACTTCCTCATCCGGCTCCTAGCTGCTGGTGCCATCGTAGAAGATCGCCGTGATATTCACTAGGCCGGTTGGGCTCGGGGGAGAGGATCGCGAAGAGCCCAAACTCAATAGAGATAGGCCAACACATCCGACCCTCAATAAAAATCGCGCTCCGACAATCTGCGAATCGTAGAGCGACGATAAAGGGACGGTTAGTACAAATCAGATATAATTACTTTATGGATAAAAAAGCCCAGCAACTGCCCCTCTTTGCACCACATGATAGGAGTGATGCCGTCGAAAATGGCTCGAACTTGAAGGACCATGGTTTTACAAATAAATTATCCATCCAGAACCGGGCATTTCATGAATGGTACCGGTTTGTTCTATCATTCCCACCCCGTTTGGTAAGCTACTATCTGCGAGAATTTGGGCTAAAAGAAGGTGATGTACTTTTAGACCCATTTTGTGGTACAGGTACTTCTCTAGTTGAAGCCAAACTGCGAGGAATAAAATCCATGGGATTGGAGGCAAATCCATTTGCCCACTTTGCCACTTCCGTGAAGCTAAATTGGGGAGTAAATCCGGATATATTACTTTCAAGATCAGAAGAAGTAAAGGCCGAGTGTCTGGACCAATTCGCGTTACAAGGAATTCATGATTTAGGCCTGATTCCCCCAAGAGTAGATGAACAGGGCCTGAGGAAACTGGACAAAGAAGCCATGAGGTTGCTTTTGAAAAATTCAATAAGCCCTCTCCCACTTCACAAAGCTTTGGTTTTGAGAGAATTGATCGATCAGCATCGGGGAGAGGATTACTTTCCCCATATGCAGTTGGCCCTTGCCAATGCTTCCGTTTTTTCAATTAGTAACCTGCGATTTGGCCCTGAGGTTGGAGTAGGAAAACGCAAAAAAGATGCTCCGGTCGTCAGTAGTTGGTTTGAGGAAATTCAGAAGATGGCCAGGGACTTACGTCAAGTTCATGGTAAAGATTTCCCGGATGCTGTGGCATACCTGGCCGATGCAAGAGAGATAAATAAAATCATCCCTCCGAAGTCCGCAAATGCTGTGATTACTTCCCCACCATATCCCAATGAGAAGGATTACTCCAGAACAACGAGGCTCGAATTGGTACTTCTGGGTTTTGTGTCCTCTATGCGGGAATTGCGAGAAGTGAAAAAGACATTTATACGCTCTAACACAAGAGGGGTTTATAAGGCCGATGATGATGATGTGTGGGTGCAAAGCCACCCTGAAATTCAAAGGTTATCCGAGCAGAT
>DASQQR010000384.1:0-3980 GCA_035643335.1 Anaerolineales bacterium | reverse complement strand
TCGACGCTGTCGTTCCATGCGTCGGCGGTCTGGCGCAAATAGGCGGCTTCCCCGGCCTCCTGGTTCAGATCCGCCATGTCCGCGGCGGCCAGCAAGGCTGCAATTTCGACCGCCAGCGTGAACGGAGAGTAACCAGGATCCTCTTCCCAGCGATCTTGTTGGGTAACCGGCCCATTGCGCACCAAAAAACCGGCCGCCCGGTGCACCATCGGCCACAAGCGTGCCATCTCATCCTCATCCAGGGCTTCCTCTCGCCGCGCCAGGTCTACCAACAAGATGGGGAAGGCGGTTTCGTCCATCTGGATGCCGCTCCAATACGGCCGGCCATCTAACCACATGTTTTGCGGCCAATGACCATCGCCTTCCTGGGTCACCTGCAAGTATTCCAGCACGCGGCGGGCATCGACTTTCGCGCCCGCCGCCAAAAGCCCACCCGCCGTTTCGGCCAGGTCGCGCGGCCACACCAAGTGGTAACCGCCTAAATCATCGTCTCCTTTTGCAAAGCCCCAGGGAACGGAAAGGCTGGCGATCAGCCCTCCGGGAAAACGTTTGGCTTCATGGATGCGCAGGACTGCCGCGCTGACGTGGTAGATATCCGCTTTCCTGGCGTTGGCCCCCTTAACTTCAAACGGCAGCAGCTGGTGCTGCCATTCCTGCCATTCATTAATATACTTGGAACGAGCAGCCTCGAAGCCATCCAATAAGCTGGCCAGGGCTCGCTGTCCCGCCTCTGCGGTGTTGCGGCCAAATCCCAGGGCAAAGACAAAGTCACCGTCGCAGGCGGATAAGTCTACTTCACCCGTCAGGGCGACATTGCCGTTTTCCGCCCGGGGATAGGTCCAGCTCATTTGCTTGTGTTGGCTCAGATCCTGCCATCCATCCGATACACCGACGAATCCTGCCGAGCGTTTCAGCCATGGGGCTGAAGAGGCCAGCGCCAGGGCATGTCCGTCCCGTTCGGCGAAGAGCATCGGCACACCTTTGTAGTCATCGTACCAGGCCGTATTGCCAGCACCCTGGTCCCCAAGATGGGGGGCCAAAAGAACGTAAAGGTGGTAATCTTCCAGGTTCCCCTTTAATGGCTCAAAGTGAGTATGCTGCAGCACCACATCGCGGGCCGGATCGGAGAGAGCTTCTTTTTCGATCCGGTAGCGACCTTCGTTACACGTGTTGACCAGGCGGTACGCCGGCACACCCTCTTCCAGATATTCAACCTCGTTTTTTGTCGCCCGCTTTTCCTCCGAAAAGAAATCCTCCCCATCGGTGACGATCAGGCCCATATCCCGCGTGCAGGCTTGATCGACACGCGGGTAGTAGATCTCATCGAAGATGCCGTGGCTTAGGGTGAACCAGACACGGCTGGTGAGATTCAACGCCGTCCCCACGCCGCTCTTGGCGCTAGAGGTCCAGCGCGGCTCGATCCCGGGCGCTCCAGGAGCTTGATTTTCGCTCATTATATTCCTACCCCCAGCACCCTGAGCTTGACCTCGTCAGGCGCCGACACGATGGGTTCCTGGCGTTCGGTCAGGTATATTTTTTTACTGCCTGGTACAATTGCAATTGACCTCATAGAATCCTCCTTTTAACCTTTTCATCATAACATTCCCTCCTCTGCCAGGTCCTTAAGGGAGGCTAGAGCTGAGCTTATCAATTCCTTATAAGTCGGGAGTACATTTCTGAGAATTGGATCGGGCGGAGCCCGATCCAATTCTCAGAAATTACTCAAACCTTTCATTTTAGATTTTCTTAAGCCATTGTTTAGCCCTGTGTAAGGACTGAGAAGATCGAGTGATGCTAACATAGGCGGGAAACGCCTGCTCGTGCCAGCATAGAAGGAATTGATATGGGCAACAGTTCTCCTTTCAACCCCCAGTCGCCACTGTCACACATAACCGCAAATCTGTTTATCTATATTCTGATCATCGCCGGGATCATCCTTGCAATTGTGACCTTCGTTCTGGTTTACTCGATCGTCCGGTTTCGCAGCCGGGATGATGAGGGCGAACCGCCTCAAATGTTGGGAAGTATCCGGCTCGAGATCTTTTGGACCGCGGTCCCAATTCTCCTGCTGGCCTCCGTGTTCGTATACATGCTTCGAGTGATGGCGGTTACCCTCCCCAATACCCCTCGGCAGCCTGATATGGTCATCATCGGCCACCAATGGTGGTGGGAAATTCGCTATCCTCCTTCGGGGGCGGTCACGGCCAACGAAATTCACCTGCCGGCGGGCAAAAAAATGTTGGTTCGCCTCGAATCGGCGGACGTGATCCATGATGTCTGGCTGCCCGAATTGGGGACCAAGATGGATGCCGTTCCTGGACATCCCAATGATATGTGGCTCCAGGCGGACAATCCAGGTGTATATCTGGGCACCTGTGCCGAGTTCTGCGGGGCCCAACATGCCTGGATGCGGCTGCGGGCCATTGCTGAGCCTCCAGCTGAGTTCGATGCCTGGATCAAAGAGCAGCTGCAGAACGCGGCCACGCCCTCGAGTGGACCAGCGGCTCAGGGCGCCCAGCTCTTCCAACAACTGCCTTGCCAGAGCTGCCACTGGATTCAGGGCACGGCTGCCCAGGCCGATATTGGGCCCAACCTGACTCATCTTGCCAGCCGCCAAACCCTGGCCACCGGTGTCCTCGATAATACCCCTGAGAACCTGGCTACCTGGTTGAGAAATCCCCAGGCGGTTAAACCGGGCAATCATATGCCAAATCTGAATCTTTCTGACGCGCAGATAAACGAACTCGTAGCATATTTGGAGACTCTAAAATGAGCGATGTCCCCCTGGTTCCCGAATCCGCTGAGGCCACACCCGGACTGGCAGAAAGCGAAGGGCTGCTTGGCTGGTTCAGCTCCGTAGATCATAAACAGATCGGCATCATGTATTTGGTCCTGACCCTGTTCTTCTTTTGCGTTGGTGGCCTGGAAGCCTTGTTGATTCGCATCCAGCTGGCTCGGCCGGGCGAGAAATTCTTGTCTCCGGATGTCTACAACCAAATTTTTACCATGCACGGGACGACGATGATTTTTCTGGTGGTCATGCCGATGCTGATCGGTATTGGCAACTATGTTGTCCCCTTGATGATTGGCGCACGCGACATGGCTTTCCCCCGGCTGAACGCCTTGAGTTTGTGGCTGCTCTTATTCGGTGGTTTGCTCTTGTATTATAGCTTTATTGCCGGTGGTGCACCCGCGGCGGGCTGGTTCGCTTACACACCCCTCTCGGAAAGGCCGTTCTCACCGACCTCCGGGGTGGATTACTGGGCGTTGGGCCTGTTAGTCACTGGAATTGGTTCGGTCGCTGCCGGAGTGAACCTCATCACAACCATCTTGACATTGCGCACGCCCGGGATGAGCATGCGGCGCTTACCCCTCTTCGTGTGGATGACGTTGGTAAACGGTTTTCTCATCCTGTTCGCCCTGCCCAGCCTGAACGCCGCTCTGGTGATGATTCTTGCCGATCGCCAGCTCAACGCCTTGTTCTTCAACACCGCTGCGGGCGGTTCGGCCTTGCTCTGGCAGCATGTGTTCTGGTCCTTTGGACACCCGGAGGTCTATATTATGGTGCTGCCGGCCTTCGGGATCATCTCGGAGGTGATCCCGGTGTTCTCCCGCAAGCCAATCTACGGCTACGGTTTCGTGGCCGCCTCGACGGTGGCGATTGGCTTCCTGAGCTTTGCGGTTTGGGGGCACCATATGTTCGCTTCCGGCATGGGCAGGCCTTTGGATGTCGCCTTTGCCCTGGCCAGCATGATGATCGCCGTGCCGACCGGGGTTAAGATCTTCAACTGGCTGGCCACCTTGTGGAGGGGCAAAATCCGTTTTACCAGTTCGATGCTTTTCGCCCTGGCGTTCTTGTTCTTGTTCACCATCGGCGGCCTGAGCGGCGTCACCCTGGCGACCGTCCCGGTCGACCAGCAGGTCACGGACACCTACTATGTGGTGGCCCATTTTCACTACGTCCTCTTCGGCGGCACGTT
>DASQQR010000383.1:0-4724 GCA_035643335.1 Anaerolineales bacterium | reverse complement strand
GCCGGCGATCGGGCGAACCAGCACAGCCAGCCAGAAGAAGCGTGATCAAAATCAGCACCCATCTTCTCATGTTTCGCTTCTCTCCTTTGGCTCATTTTTCAAGATTCTAACCAGGAAATCTTACGAATCCCTTACGATAAGATGATGAATAGATTACTCCAGTTTCGTGAAGGCTTTGCCGGCGTTCGCCAAGGAATTGCCTCGCTGACCCCACTCTTTTGTTTGTAGGACCTGACCATTTTTTTAATTTACGAAACCTGTAACATATCGCCCGATTATCCGTTTAAAGTAATGTAACCCCAATTCGCATACCAGGGGCGGCGGCTCGTTGGGTGGGTACCGCCCCGTAAGTAGGACATACAAACCCAGTGTGGGAGTTGTAGATTCTGATCTACAACTCCCACATCGGGTTAAAAAACCCTCCCTGCCCAGTTGGGGGGGACAACCAGGCAGGGAGGGCCTTACTATTATTGCATAGAACTTGTCAGAAATCAAGTAGGAATTTTGTACCTGGATTTGTTTTTGCCTTTATGCTTTATAATTGTCTCGTTATCTTTTGACCGGTTTGATAGTGACTTAGTATTTATCCGAAAAATGAAGGGGTGGATGGCTTGATATGACGTACTTTATAGCCGTAGCCAATCAAAAGGGCGGTGTTGCCAAAACCACGACGGCGGTATCGTTGGGTGGTGCGTTGGTGGAAAACGGTCAGGAAGTTTTATTGGTGGACCTTGATCCTCAGGGAGACTTGACCCTGTCGCTCGGTTTCAACCCTGCGGATGCCCGCCACGCCATCACTGATGTGCTTTTCAATTGGGCCTCTCCGGCAAGCGCCAGCCGGGAGACCAAGATCACCGGTTTGGATCTGATACCCTCAAACCCGGAAATGGAATTGGCAGAGCGCTTCCTTCCAATCCGCAAGAATTTCGAATCGATTCTCCGCAGCGCCGTGAGCAGTCCGCTAAATTATGATTATGTGATCTTCGACTGTCCACCTTCGGTTGGAGCGATCACCACCAATGCCTTGAATGCTGCCGATTTGCTGATCATCCCTACGCTACCGGAGTTTTTCTCTGTATATGCCTTGCGAAACGTGCTTGGGGCTTACCGGCGGGTGCGCAGCAAGAGCAACCCAAATCTGGTTTTCCGCATTCTGATCACAATGCAGGACCTCCGCAATCGCATACACCGGGATATGAGCGTCCAATTGAAAGATAATTTCTCTACAAACATCTTTGAGAATATCATCCAGATTGATACGAAATTGCGGGAGAGTTCTGTGGCAGGCCTGCCGATTACCAAATATGCCCCTATGACCCGCAGTGCAGAACAGTACGCTGCGCTCTCCAAAGAGCTGATCGAATATGTCAAACAAAAATATAAACAACCGGCTTGAGAGTCTGTTTTCGGATCTTGTACCCGGATCCTCTGCGCGGCAGGAGGTCGCCGACCAATTGCTTCCGGGCTGGACCTGGGAGTGTGACGCTCAAGGGAATTACGTTTCATGCAGCCCGGAGGTTGAAAGCGTCCTGGGATTTCACCCTGAGGATTTCACCGGCCAACCTTTTGCCAGTTTCCGGCTGGCTCCAGATTCGACTGGAGCGCTCCTATCAGCTCTGCGTACCGGAAAGTACCCGCTTAACCTGAACGTTCAGTACCGGACGCGCGATGGCGAGCTGGTACCGGTTTCACTGCATGTCTTTAAGCTTTCTCCCTCACAGGGGGGGAGATGGGGTGGTTTTGCACAAGCCCTCTTCGTTTCAAGGAGGGAGCCTCCTGCCCATCGCTTAGAACAGCCCGGTTCCGAGCTTTCTCCGCCCAAGCTAATACCGGATAATCACCCGCAACCATTCACAACCGGCGAGATTGGTAAATCCTTGGCCGCGGAAGAGAACAGGCAGAACGGCAATGACCAGGCCGGAATCGAGGCGCCCGAAAAGATAAGAGCAGCTGGACGTGAACCCGCGGATCACATCCTCGCGGGCCAAAAAATCATCGAAATCCTGGAAAGTATCCGCCTCAACTCGGCTGAGATCGGCCAATTCGAGTGTAGCCGGCTCCGGACCAACCAAAAAGAGGAGTTAAAGGAAGACCGGACTCAAAGACCAGTCGTGACCGGCAGCTTGTCTGGAATAGAAATCCGTTCTTATCCCAAGATGGTGGTCCAGGAAATTGAGCACAAACTCGAGTGGGGTAATAAACTGGATCTCACTGCTGAGGATAAAGCCTATCTCGAGCGTAACAGGTACAGTTCGGGAGGTTTGTCCGGTGTTTTCCAAAGACGCGGCGCTCCCAAGGAGATCCTCAAACATGACAAGTTCTGGATCGCGGTTTATATCGTGGTGGAGAAAGGTAGATCGAAACGTATCTGGATAGATTCTCAGAGAGATCAAAACGACGAGGTCGGGATGAGCCTGGAGGCATTTCTGGGCGATCCCGAGGTGCTTGTTCCTGATCTCCTTGACGCCTTGGCCAGTCCCTTCAGCTCTCGCGAGACCCTGCGTATAGGGGAGGATTATCTGATTTCTCGATAATGCAGGTAGAGTTACCACTCAGGCCAGTACCATAGTACGCGGATACTTCGACTTCGCCCAGTACAGGTGAACGCGGAGAAACGCGGATCTTTTGCAGTTTTATCAGGCACTATCCTGGGACCGGCCTTTCGACTGCGGCTGCGCTTGGCGGGCGCATTCCCCAGCCTCGGTCAGGAGACCTCGGCGATCAAAGAGGGGACAGAAGACCTCGGCTATCGAAGGGTGCCGGCTGCGCTCAACGTTCCGCTCAACGCGCTTCAATTTCGCAGACTGCGCTCAGGGCGCCTGAAGTATGAAAGGTAGATCTGACATTGCCGAACCAGTCTCTAACCCGGAGGTTAAACCATGAATTCTGATAAGGTCGCTCGCGACCAACTTCTTGCCCTCTTACGCGGGGGCAACGCACATATGCCCTACGACCAGGCCGTAGCGGATTTCCCCATCAATAAGATTAATACCAGGCCACCCAACGTCCCCTACACTCCCTGGCATCTCTTAGAGCACATGCGCCTTACGCAGTGGGACATCCTGGAATTTATCAAAAATCCCCGGCATGTTTCCCCTCCCTGGCCCGATGGTTACTGGCCGGACAGAGACGCGCAGGCAGATCAGGCTGCCTGGCAGAAGACAATCCAATCATTTCGGGCGGATCTCAAAGCCCTGCAAGATATCGTCCAGGATCCGGATACCGATCTCTACGCGCCGATTGCGCATGCCAGGAATTACACGATCTTCCGGGAAATCCTGGTCGTCTCCGACCACAGTTCCTATCACATCGGAGAGTTTGCCATTCTCAGGCAGGTAATGGGCACCTGGCCAGAAAATAGATAAAATGGTATCTTCTCAATAATTGGGGAGGTGGGGGTTTGGAGGGCAGTGATGGTTAGAGTCCACGACAAAGATGTCTTCGTTGATATTTTTACCGAACAGAGGGGCATTAATCTTAAGACTCTTGAGCAGGTCATTCTCCTGGCGGTCGAGATAGCCCGGGAAGGCAGAGAAGGCAGAAAGATCGGCACGATGTTCGTCGTTTCCGATGCCGAGGAGACCCTGAAACGCTCGAAATGCCTGATTCTTGACCCCCTGTGGCACCATCCCAGGAAACACAAGTTCGTTGATGATCCCAACATGAGGGAAACAATAAAAGAGCTGGCCCAGTTGGATGGTGCCTTTATCGTTGATGATGATGGCGTAGTGCTCTCGGCCAGCAGATATATCAACGCCTCATCCTCTGGAGTGGACCTGCCGTTGGGATTGGGCAGCCGCCATATGGCAGGAGCATCCATCTCTAAAGAGACGAATGCCATCGCAGTGGTGGTCTCTGAGACATCTGTCGTGCGTGTATTTGATGATGGCGAAATTATCTCGGAAATCATTCCGGAGCTGTGGCTGCTGAAACGCTACGGTATCCATCTCGCCGGTCCTTATTCTATGCGTAGTGGTGAAGATCTAACCGTCGTGAGCAAGAACGAGTGAATTTTGGCCGGGGACTTCAACGCCAAAGCAGATTCCCCAGCTTCCTTGCAAAATCGATAAGTTGAAATCGATAAAATTATGCTAGACTACTGCCATAAGTGAGTGAGCGTTTAGCCTCACAACCCCAGCCTTCGCAAAACTGCAAAAGCCCGGCGCTCCAGCCGAGGCTTTTTGCATTTAACCCCGCAGGAGGCTTCTTTCGAAATCGCCGTTGCTGCTCAGGTCAATTTTATGGGACGCGGATACTTCCACTTTGCTCAGTATAGGTGAACGCGGAAAAACGCGGATCTTTTGCAATTTTATCAGGCATTATCCTGGGACAGGCCCTTCGGCTGCGGGTCGCAAGGTGGTGTATACTGGTAATAGCATATATACTTCATTAAGGATCGACACATGGATATCGGGGTTTATCGAAGCTATTTACAGCAATTGGTTAAAGAGGCCTTGGAGAACACCGACGGCTCCACCTCTGAGATCTCTGGCTACCTTTGGGAGAAAAAAATTTCAGGTCTCCTTGTCCGCCATCGCAGGGAAAAGCAACGCGCCCTTGACGATGCCAGGTCGGCGTTCGACGAACACCGCCACTGGCCTGTGCCCATTGTGATTTCCCACCTGGGCCTGGACCCCAAAGAGTTGGAGAGCACTTATTGAAATTGCGAATGGAAAACCCTTGTTATTGGAAAGACTTTTATCACACGCCGATATCTTCATTCC
>DASQQR010000382.1:0-3882 GCA_035643335.1 Anaerolineales bacterium | reverse complement strand
TAAATCCGGTACTTTCCGCAAAGGTAAACCAGGAAACTGGCGTGAACATTTCACACCGGAAAACGTCGCCCTGTTCAAGCAGGCTACCGGGGACTTGCTGGTACGCCTTGGGTATGAGCAGGATGGCAATTGGTGAGAAGCGCTTTGTCTGGGAGATAACATGCTAGGCATGGATCAAGGCTTTCTGGATCTGTCCGCCAGATTGTTGCGCCGGGATTTGAGGCGAGCCGCCCAGCATTGGCGTTATCATCGCTTTTCGCTGGAGGGTGAGCCGGTGTTCTTCGCCAATTCATTTCCTAAAAGTGGTACGCATCTGTTGATCCAGGTGCTTAACGGATTCGCCTGGTTGGGCCCAGCCGTCAGCAGCGGTTTGCCAGCTGTTGTGAACTATAGAGGAGACAGTGGAGATGTCCGCTTAGCCAATGAGATCCTTGCGGATTTGAACAGGCTGAAGCCGGGCGATATCTCCTATGGTCACTTGCATGCCTTGCCCGAGGTGGTGTCTTTTTTATGCCAGCAGGGTTCTGCAACCTACTTCATCTTGCGCGATCCCCGGGATGTGGCCATCTCCCACGTTTACTATGTGACGGAAATGGCTCCAAAACACGCCCATCACACTTTCTATACCCAGGAATTGCACAATTTCGATGAACGTTTGCGCACGAGCATCCTGGGGCGCCCGGACTGGGATGAGGCATTTCCTGATATCGGAAAGAGATTTCAGCCATACCTCGGTTGGTTGCTCCGACCGGAGGTGTGCACGCTGCGGTTCGAGGACTTTGTTCACGACCAGGAAGCCTCGTTGTCGCGGGTAATAGATTTCGCCGTTGATCGAGGCTTCTCGCTGGGTTGCGAGAAGAGCCTGGCGGTTGAAGTATTAGCCAGGGGCATTGACCCACGTAATTCCCCCACTTTTCGCAGTGGAAAAACCGGTGGATGGCGGGAGCGATTCTCCCCAGAACACAAAAGATTGTTCAAAGAAGTAGCTGGCGATACGTTGATTCGCCTGGGTTATGAGCAGGATTATGACTGGTAATTCACGGCAAAGGCCATCGAGAGCAGCAGAAAATGGGGCGCGGTGCTCAATTGTGGTCCGCGCTTATAATGAAGCCGGTCGTATCCGCCGACTGCTGGACGGTATCCTGCAACAATCTGTCAAGGATCTAGAAGTCGTGCTGGTCGACTCGGGCTCCAGCGATGGGACTGTGAGGGTTGCGGAATCCAGAAAGGGGAATATTCCGGTTAAAGTGGTGCGCATCCGACCCGAGGAATTCACCTTTGGCTATTCACTGAACCAGGGAATTGATCGTGCAAGCGGCGAATTCATCGTCATCGCCAGTGCCCATGTTTATCCTGTTTACCCGGATTGGCTCGAACGGTTGTTGGATTGCCTGGCCGATCCCCTGGTGGCCCTGGCTTACGGAAAGCAGCGCGGCGGCGCCAGCAACCACTTTTCCGAACACCAAATCTTCGCGCGCTGGTACCCCGAGAAATCCCAGCTTCACCAGTCCCATCCATTCTGTAATAATGCTAACGCCGTGATCCGCAGATCACTTTGGGAAAAGCATCCCTATGATGAAAGTCTGTCTGGCCTGGAAGACGTAGCGTGGGCTCGCTGGGCGATGGAACAAGGGTATGGGATCTCATATGTTTCTGAAGCTGAGGTGGTTCACGTTCATAATGAGACTCCTCGGGAGGTCTTCAATCGCTACCGGCGTGAAGCCATGGCGTATAAGCGCATCTTCCCGCAAGAGAGCTTCCGTGTCTGGGATTTCATGCGCCTGTATGCCACCAATGTCACCAATGACTTGTGGCACGCGGCTCGCCAGAAGTCGTTATCCGCGCAGATGAAGAGCGTCCTATGGTTTCGGTTGATGCAATTTTGGGGCACCTATCAAGGTTACCGCTACCCCGGTCCGCTGACCTGGCAGCTGCGTAAGACCTTCTATTACCCGCGAGGAATTAGTTCCGAGTCCCAAGCTCCACCACGAAATGTTGAGCCCATTCAATATCAGGATGTAGCAGAAAAGCAATGAAAAAGATCATTGGGCTCTTGCCCATGCGGCACGATTCCCAGCGGGTACCCGGCAAAAACTACCGTCCGATGGCGGGCCGGCCCTTATATCATTACATCACTGAGACCTTGTTGGCATGCGGCGAGCTCGCAGAGGTGGTTATCGATACGGATAGCCCGGATATCATGAGGGGGCTGGTCGATTCCTTTCCGCAAGTGCGGATCTTGGAACGCCCTTCATACCTGAGGGGTGGCGAAGTGCCAATGAATGAAGTTCTCCTTTACGATACAGGCCAGGTAGAAGCGGATTTTTATCTGCAGACCCACAGTACCAATCCTTTGTTGCGGCCCGAGACGATTGCGCGGGCAATTCGAACGCTGATGGAACGCTACCCAACCTACGACTCGCTCTTCTCGGTCACCCGCTGGCAGTCCAGGTTGTGGGATGGCCTGGGACGAGCGATCAATCATAATCCGGCGGTGCTTTTGCGCACGCAGGACCTGCCTCCAGTGTACGAGGAAAACTCTTGCCTGTATATCTTCACTCGTGAGACTCTCTCAGGCAGGCGCAATCGCATCGGCGAACGCCCATTCTTGTTCGAAATCGAAGCGGCGGAAGCCTGGGATATCGACGAAGAAATCGATTTTCAGATTGCAGAGTTCTTGCTGACTCACCGGAAAACGACTGAGTAGGAAATGCCGACGATTCTCTTTTCCGCCCCTTACATGATCCCTGTCCTGGACCGTTTTCGACCCGTCCTGCAGAATTATGGCCTGGAATTAATTGTCCCACAAGTGATAGAACGCCTGGAGGAGTCCGATCTCCTCGCTTACGCGGGCCAATTTGACGGCACCATTTGTGGGGATGATCGTTACTCCGAACGCGTGTTGGAAGCATGCGCTCCCCGCTTGAAGGTGATCTCCAAATGGGGAACAGGGATCGACTCTATTGACCAGGACGCCGCGGAACGGCTAGGTATCCGGGTGTGCCGGACACCAAACGCCTTTACGTTACCGGTTGCTGATACAGTGATGGGGTATATGCTCGCCTTTGCCCGCCAGCAGCCCTGGATGGACCGGGCGATGAAAGCCGGGCGATGGGAGAAAATCCCGGGACGATCGTTAAGTGAATGTACCCTGGGTGTGATTGGGGTAGGCAATTGTGGGAAAGCCGTAATCCGGCGAGCGCGCGCTTTTGGAATGAAGTTGCTGGGTAACGACATCGTCGAGATGCCACCCGATTTCGTGCTGGAAAATGGCGTTGAAATGACCACACTCGAGGATTTGCTCCACCGCGCCGATTTTGTCAGCCTGAACTGCGACTTGAATCCAAGCAGCTACCACCTGATCAATGAACTGACCCTTGCGATGATGAAGCGCGGAGCGATTCTGATCAACGCTGCGCGAGGCCCGGTCGTGGATGAGCCCGCCCTGGTGCGCGCTTTGCAAACCAAAATAATCGGTGGCGCGGCGCTGGATGTATATGAAGTGGAACCTTTGCCAGGCGATAGCCCTTTGTCGAAAATGGATAATGTGCTGCTTGCACCTCATAATGCCAATTCAAGTCCCGCGGCCTGGGAGCGGGTCCACTGGAACACCGTGCGCAACTTGTTGGAGGGTTTGGGTATGTCCACCGATGAGCTTCCTTACGTTTTAGGCAAAAATAGAATTACTTAAGTGAATTCCCAATGAACTCTCAACCATTAACATCCCGAAAATCCGAAACCTCTCGCGTCATGATCATCACCGGAGCAGCTGGGGGCATCGGGCGCGCTACTGTGCGGGTTTTTTCCCAGGCTGGCTGGCATGTCATCGGTGTCGACCGGGCCCCTTTTGAGGATCCATTTCCGAAGGAGAGTTTATTCATT
>DASQQR010000381.1:0-2596 GCA_035643335.1 Anaerolineales bacterium | reverse complement strand
TCATCTTTTCGCCGGTATAGACCGCCGGAAGAGGCGACGGAATCCAACCCGATTCAATTGTGTTGGTTGCGTAAGCTCTGGAGCCAACTTGAACCAGGCCAAACTCCTTTCCAGCTTCAATAATAGCGGCCCGGATTTCCTCACCTTCCTCGTACGGACCCCAAATTTCCAGTCCGGGAGCACCAGCCATACCATGACGCAAGGCGCTTACCTCGCGTCCCGCGATGTTGATGACGCCCATGTTGAAAAACTTGATGTCCGGATATGGCCCACCGTTCAGCTTTTCGATAAGCGGCTCGGCGTTTGGCCCTTGAATCTGGTAACGGTAACAAATGCGCCTGACTGGCTTGCCCATTGGGCGAGAGGGCGATCTGTCGTCATACACCATTTCAACATCGTACCCGCCTGTCTCGGTATGGAATTGAATCCAATTCGCCGTTGGCGCGCGCCCGACGAAAAGCAGTCGATTCTCCTCCAAATGGAAAAGAATCCCGTCGCCAATCACATATCCGTCGTAACTGCACGGAACAAATTGCTTGGCTTTGTTAACGGTGAAGTTCTTAAAGGTATTGATAGTAAGATAGGAGAGCATTTTGAGGGCATCGGGGCCCTCAACATAGATATCCGCCATATGGTGAGATTGATCATAAAGAACGCACGTCTTCCGCCAGGCCAGTTGTTCGTCACGCCAGTTTGTGAACTCGGGCGGGACCACGGGATAAACATAAGCCCCTATTTGGGAATTCCGTAGCATTTCAACTGGATTCCCGACGGTCTGTAACACATCTTCCAAGCTTTGGTCGGTCATATCTGCCAATAGCCTCCTCTTACATAGCTTTGGTCATACTAATATGTTCCCCATATACGTACCTTTAATGAATGGAATGTGCATTATTTTACCATATTTGTCATATTTAAATTCCATAGTTCTTCAGCGAAGGTTTGGAAGCGACCAATTAACGTCAGGCAACGTTTATAATTGAGGATCAAAACTAATGTACTGTAACGAACCTACCTGTGATTGCCGGCGAGTGTTTTTCGTGTATACGATTGGGAGCGGGGAACATCCATGGGGATCATTGCTTATGGATGGGAGAGCGAAAAGTTTTATGCGAGATTGAAAATCATCAAGATGCATTTATTTTGAACCGCATCGATTTGCCGGATCCACGCAGATATGCCGGGGAAGAATATTTGCCTGTTCTTGCCGAGGTGATCAAAAGTCTGGCAGCGTGGATAAGGAAGGAGGTCTAGAAGGTCATACATGTCTATCCCGCTGCTTTCGACCAAGCTTCATATCCCCTCTTCACGTGCCCGCCTGGTCCCACGGCCGCGCTTGATCGATCTTTTGAAGCTGAGCAGGCATGCCAAGCTGACGCTTGTATCCGCCCCGGCCGGGTACGGCAAGAGCACGCTGGTCAGTGAATGGTTGCATCAAACTGGATTCGCGGTTGCCTGGTTATCGCTGGATGCGAACGACAATAATTTGAAGCGCCTGATCACCTACATCGTCGCTGCGATCCAGACTGCCATCGCCGATTTTGGCGAGTTAACTCTAGATTCATTGGAGAGATCCCAACCTTTGGCCCCCCATATGATACTAACAACTTTGGTCAATGAACTCGATAACAGCGGCGAACAGGTCGCGCTCATCCTTGACGACTATCACCTGATCACAGACCGTTGCATCCACGAAGCACTTGCTTTTTTGCTTGAGCATCTACCCGCGTTCTTCCACATTTTTATCCTGACCCGATCCGATCCGCCTATACCGATTGCTCGCCTGCGGGCCCAAAATCAGTTGGTCGAAATCCGCGCCGATGATTTGCGTTTTACGGCCGAAGAAGCAACCGCTTTTATCAATGGCGCTATGGGGTTGGCCTTATCTCCTGACATGATTCACGCTCTGGAAGAGCGTACCGAAGGTTGGATTACCGGACTGCAATTGGCAGCCCTTTCAATGCAAAATTTGGATGCACAGCAGCTGCGGGAATTTATCGCCGCATTCACCGGCAGCCATCACTACATCGTGGATTATCTATTGGAAGAGGTGCTCAACCGCCAACCAGGTCCGGTGCGGGAGTTTCTTTTGCGTACATCGATTCTCGAACGCATGACGGGTGCCTTGTGCGATGCGCTTACCGGAGGATCGGATGGCCAGGTCACACTGGAGCGCCTAGAACAGCGTAACCTGTTCATCGTTCCCCTAGATGAAGAGCGGCAATGGTATCGCTATCACCATCTTTTGGCGGATGTGCTGCAAAGCCGGCTTCAGCAATCTCAGCCAGAATCGCTGCCAGAACTTCACCGACGAGCCTCGGGATGGTTCGAAAACGATGGGTTTATCGAACAGGCCATAAGCCACGCGGTAGCGGGAAAAGACTTCGAGAAAGCCGCTGAACTCGTCGAACAAAATGCCATGACAATGCTGATGCGTGGCGAACTGGTTACCCTGCTAAACTGGATCAAACCCATCGAGCATATCGCCGACGAGAGACCCTGGTTGAGCACCTACAAATCCTGGGCGCTGACCCTGACTGGACAACTGGATATTGCCGAGGCCTGGCTACAAAAAGCGGAAAGTGCCATACCTCTG